>JAWOKW010000300.1:0-5307 GCA_033854095.1 Candidatus Methanoperedens sp.
TTATCTATAATAATTGAATAAAATTATGCATCGGTACTTTTTGAGTAAGAGCCTATCCGAAAAGTATTGCAACTTTTACAAAGGTAGTCGAAAGGAGCATTTTCTTAAGTGGTTACAATGTAACCTACCAAATAATTGCTTCCTGCATGAAGTTATAATAGTCCCTTTCTCATTTTTATGGTAAGCTCTCTAATCTTCTCAAGATCTTTCGGTGATTTGTTCACTTTAAAGAACACTTTGAGTATTGCATAACCGCATTCAGATTTCGTCATCCCTAAGTCTTTTTACGCTTCTACTATCTCCTCTATTCTTTTGTACACATAATCATCCGCTCTGATTAAAATTACATTTTCTCTTCTCATTATGGTTACATTGTAACCAAGAATTATAAGGTATTTCTTTGTTCAATTATGATTTTTCGGATAGGCTCTAAGTTGGCTAATTATAATATCTGTTTCAGGTTTAGCACCCTGGGAGACAGATTTCTCGTTAGGATCCTGCATACCTTCTGCTCTTATGTCGAATGATTCCATAACCGGACCGCCTCTACAGTCTATTTTCCCTCTCTCCCTTCCCCGCCACACCAACCCTCTCATACATTCGCTGTATTTGCATCTCTAGACCCTCCCTCTTAAATTTCACCTATTGATTTAACATCGATTTCTTTCACTTTCTTGAGATTTTCGTCTTGTGTTATTAATTTGCATTTATGGATCATACACGAAGAGGCGATTATGGCATCGGGGAGCTTTATTTTATATTTTGCCCGCATTTTGGCAGCATCTTTCGCTATGGTAAGATCCACATCAGTTATGGTAAGATTGTTTATAGCCTTAATATCTGTAAGGAACATCTCACCTTTCTCAGATTCATCTTCTGCATAAAATCCGCTTAAAATCTCCGAAACGCAAATTACCGAGGTGCAGCCTGTATGTTTTCCATTATGAATATCCAGAAGAAGTTTTTCTGCAAGGTGCCAGTTTTCCTCTTCGTTTAAAACAGCAAGAAAAATGTTTGTATCAAGGAAGATCTTCATTTCTCTTCCCACTCACTTCGAATTTTGCGCTGGTACTCCAAACCCGCGCCAAAAATGCCTTTTCCGAGACCAACGAGATTTGCCACAGGGTTCTGGGGGGCTTTTTTAAGTACCACCTTCTCATCTTCTAAATCAAAAACTACCTTCTCGCCAGCTTTAATGTGGAGAATTTCTCTGAATTTCTGGGGTATAGTTATCTGCCCTTTCTTTGTTATCCTGCTATATTCCATAAGTGAGTATTACCATTTGGTAATACTTAAAAGTTTTGGCGCTGTATATTGAAAGATGGCCGGTTTGCTCTGAATTTAGAATATTTTCTTTTCATAGAACCCCAGAACAGCAGCCCATCCTGAGAGTGCAATAAAACCTGCAATACATAGCCAAGCGAAAATGTCTCCTATCTGTGAGTACACGGTTCTGACACCCTTCGTCGGTACATACGAGATCATCACGTTGTTTTTACTTTCTGCCTACGTAGTAAAGCCGGTTGAAATCCACCAACATTCTTCCGTCTCTTGACTGCCTATTGATTTCTTCCTTCACGCTGTTATTAAAA
Organism: Candidatus Methanoperedens sp.; assembly: GCA_033854095.1. GTDB lineage: Archaea > Halobacteriota > Methanosarcinia > Methanosarcinales > Methanoperedenaceae > Methanoperedens. The sequence goes on from JAWOKW010000300.1 coordinate 1,593, forward strand.
GCCGCGATATAGTCATCGCCAATTTCGACATCATAGTATTTTTTGCCTGTATATCCATTTGCTGCGCCAGAAAGATAGATATTGAAAGCTTCTTCCACAGAATAATCTGCTTGTTCGCGGTCTATATCGATAAGAATGGTGACAAAACCATGTTTTTCAAAGAAGAGCCTGTAATCGTTCTCTGACGGGAGATGGAACCAGGGATTCTTCCAGTGGGAAAATGTGGGTTTGATTTCTTTATCCTCTGCAACTTGAGAAATGATCCTTCCAAACAATGGTGACCAGTTGGATGTCGCTGGGCAGGCGAGACCCAGTCTCCCCGATCTTTTCAATGAATTGAATATGGCCGCCATGGCTCTATCCGGATCGCCGAACCACTGCAGTGCAGAGTTGCAGAAGGCGATATCAAATATATCATTGTAATCAAGATCTTCAACTGCAATCTTCCTGAACTCTATCTCAGGGTACAGCGCTTTAGCCTGTTTGATCATGCCTTCAGAAATATCGATGCCAGTCACTTTGCCGCTGGTAGCCTTACTGAGCCAGTTTGCTATGTGCCCGGGACCGCAGGCAATATCAATAATATCATCAGAATTTCCAATTTTTAGGAGGTCATACAGCTTTACTGCTGCCTTTTGCTGGACAAGTGATTTTTCTCTGTATTTTCCGGATATTCTATCAAAAGCGTTCATTTGATCCAGTGACACCAGCGGAATTCATCATCCTTTTCCCCGTACTGTATCCCGGTTATCTCGTCGTAAAGCTTCTGGGAGAATGCCCCGATTTTCCCGCCATTTACGGTAATCAGGATGTCATTATGCCGGATCTCGCCAACAGGCGAAATGACCGCCGCAGTCCCCGTCCCGAAAGCCTCCTTTAATCTGCGTTCATTTGAGGCAGAAAGAACTTCATCTATTGAGATCTTTCGCTCATTTACATCAACACCCCATTCCCTTGCTAAATGGATCACAGTATTCCGGGTCACCCCTTCAAGGATAGAGCTTTCCAGGGAAGGCGTTACCAGTTCATCATCAATGAGGAAAAATACATTCATGGCTCCGCTTTCCTCGATATATTTTCTCTCAATCCCGTCAAGCCACAGCACCTGCGAAAATCCTTTCTTTTTAGCCTCTTCGGCAGGCAGCAGGCTCGCAGCATAGTTCGCCGGCGTTTTGGCAGCCCCCAGACCTCCCTTCACAGCACGGACATACTTTCCTGATGTTATCAATCTGAGCGGCTTAAAGCCTTCCTTATAATATGCACCAACAGGCGAGGTTATGGTCATAAACCGGTAGGTCTTTGAGATCTTTACTCCCAGGAAATTATCGGTTGCAAATATGAAAGGACGGATATACAGGGAGTAACCTCTTTTCCTGGGAACCCAGTTCCTGTCCAGTTTCAAAAGTCCAGTCAATCCTTCAATAAATATCTCGTAATCTATCTCAGGGATGCAGAGTCTCCGGCACGACTTATTAAGCCGCTCGTGATATTTCTCGGGGCGGAACACATTTATTCCATTTTTTGTATGAAACGCCTTTAAACCTTCAAAGACCATCTGTCCGTAATGCAGCGAACATAAGGATGGAAGGATCTCGATTTTGCCAAACGGAATTATTTGCGGGGATATCCACTCACCATGCTCATATTCCATACTGAACATGTGGTCTGAGAAAACTTCCCCGAATCCCAGGTTCTCAAAGTCCGTATCATTTATTCTACTTTTGTGTGTTTTAGTGATATTTATTTTCAAGATAACGTCACCCTTTGAATGCTGTCTTCGTAATGAATTTTAAATCTCTTCAAATGATACCATTATCCTTCTTTATTCTCTTGCCGATATTGCATGCCTGAAGGCAAAGTCCGCAAGCGTGTTTTCTGCCAATTATCGAAATATATTCCAGCCGCTTCTCGTTACACAAATAAGCGTCAAGCAGCTTATCCCTGCTCATTCCGCGCTCCCAGTTAGCGTTATGGACCGCTCCATATGGACAGGCTTCCACACAAAGAGAGCACTTTCCGCACCTGTCTTTAACGATAGGTTCTGCAGTTTGAAACGGTGCATCCGTAAGTACTGTTACTAACTTTATTCTTGGTCCATATTCAGGAGTGACAAGTAAAGCGCATTTGCCTATCCATCCTAAACCAGCAGAGGTTGCTGCCGTCTTGTGAGGGAAGGTCTGCAGCTCTTTGAGCTGTTTATTGCTCATAATAGGTACTGCGATTGGCATAGCAGCATGTTGGCAATCCCACTCTGATAATAAATCTTCAGCAGTGTTTATCAAACGCTCCAAAGGGATATTCAGCGATACAAGGTGATTGTGAAAAGATTCCTCATCTATGTGGAGATTTTCAACTATCTTTTCTTCGAATTTCATACCCAGAGAAATCGCAACTGGAAATTTTCTTGTTAGTTCGTTCCCTAAAAATGAAACATCGCCAAAACCCACTAATGACGCTCCATTTTCATGTAATGTTCTTAGGAGGATTTCTTGTTTTCCCTGTACATTATCTATCATGTTCCAGATCCTTTGCTGATACAGGAATTTGCAGATGTTTCATCGCAATCTTTTTTGAATTGCTCCACCTGTTAATTCTCAAATCAACCGATGGAATCTTAATCACTCCGGTACAGCCTTTTTCTCCGCACGCCGGGCGCGATTTCGCACATCTTCAACTTTCAGAATCGCATAGATACAGCGATGTACCGGTGTCGGTACGTTCAACTCGCTGCCCAGGCGAATTACCGTGCCGCTGAACGTCTCCACTTCAAGCGGATTGTCGCGCTCCACGTCGACAAGCATGGATGACTTGATTCCCGGCGCCATCCCTCTGACAAAGTCCAGCTGCTTCTCAACGGCGTCTGTGCCAAGATCGATACCTTTAGCCCGAGCAACCGCGTCTACCTCATGCATCGCTTTGACATACATTTCCCAGGTCGCTGGCATATCCCGGATCGGACCGATGGGCGAGTGCGTCACCGCGGTCATGCTGCCATGGGTTGCAATGAACAGGAACTTGGTCCAAATATCTTTCTGGATGCTGGTAGAAAGAACGGTTTCTATACCCGCATTCTGGAAGGAAGCCAGGATTCGCTCGGAGCGCGGCGTCACCTGGCCATCCAGCTCTCCAAAGACGATACGTGCGAACTGGCTAACCTGCTCGATCACTCCAGGCTCTGCCACAGTCGAGGAGATCGTGCAAAGCCCGCCCAGCACATGTTGTGAACCCAGCACACCTATCAGCCGCTCGGCATTATCCACACCATTCTGAAGGGAAATCACCACCGTCGTGTCATTGATCATCGTCTGGATAGACTGCGCCGCCGTATCGGTATCATATGCTTTGACGCAAACCAGTATCAAATCCACCGGACCGACCTCTGCCGGATTGTCAGTCGCTCGCACCTCTGGTAGATGGAAGTCGCCGAATACGCTCCGTACAGTCAGACCCCGCTCGCGCATCGCCTGCAGCTGCCCCCCGCGCGCAATGAAGATGACATCTTCACCGGCTTTGGCCAGCCTGCCGCCAAAATAGCCGCCGATGCTGCCTGTGCCAATGATCGCGATTTTCATGTCATCATCTCCTGTCTACGATAATATCCTGTTATCCAGCATCTGCTTTCTCTTTAACTATCTACTTTTGTGCGTTTTTATCTCTATTGGCAATGCAAGACCTGAAAAGTTCTCTGATGCAGCTAAGATGCTCTTCGGATTCA
>JAWOKW010000301.1:0-5499 GCA_033854095.1 Candidatus Methanoperedens sp.
GGGGTAGCAATTTTGCAATTTGTGATATGACTTCTTGTCGCTGACCTCCTCATCAAACTGCACGGACGGATTTCCCGTATGCAGCTTTCGTTCAGCTTATCCCATTGCAGGAGATGGATTCATCCAGTAATGAGGAAAGCAATACTGCACTACCTTTTCTCTTTACACAGGAGCAGACCTGTGCAGCGGGATTTTAACCCTTGCGGACATGACGCTGTGATGTGCGTTTTTCCAGCGTTTTCTTCAGATGTCCTAGTTGTCATACTTTCTTTCTTGTGCTTCGAGGCACGCGTCATAAACCTCGTTTTCGAAAAACGAGGCATCAGGTCGTGGGTGCATGACTGTATCTATCATCAGGTCTTATTTTTGCTATTATCTATTAAAAGAGGGGGGCACTAAAACCGTAAAAGGAATAGTATTCCTACCGAAATCATTGCCCCCAAGATTTCAAATCCAGGTGTGGATTTTTCAACGGGTTTATTATTGTCCATTACCGTGGTTTCTGAGGCAGCTGCGCTTGGTTCTCTGATTCTTATTAACCACGCATCTCTGTCACCGGCTCCATATGATTGAGTATAGCCTGCGAGGATATAATCTCCCCTGGATGTTTCATTGACAAAGTAAAATTCATCCCTCTTTTCGCCTCCGAAGGTCTTGTTCCACTGTTCATTACCGCTGGCATCTGTCTTTATCACCCAGGCATCCCGATCACCAGCCCCAAAGGACTTAGTGTAGCCTGTGAGGATATAGCCATCATCCGACGTCTTCTGAATAGAGGAACCAAAATCATTATTTTAATTCAGGCGCAAGTATACAATAAGATAGACGATCGTTTTTCTTGATAATTTTTCATCTGTTGCTTAACTTTAATGATAAACTTCTTTACGATGAGCAATAGAAACGATTTCTACTTTCTTCTCTTTTTCATCGATTACATAAAGGATACGGTACTCACCTACTCTAATTCTATATCCTTCTCGGCCATGAAGTTTTTTCATTCCATGAGGTCGAGGATTATCTTTGAGAGAAATAAGCTGCTTTATTATTCTATCATAAACTTCTGTGGGTAAGTGGTCTAATTCCTTCTCTGCCGATTTCTTTAAATAAACTGCGTAAGACATTAATTTTATTTTTCTCTTTCAGAAAGATAATTTTCTAAGAGCCGCGAGGGTTCCTCTCGCCTTTGTTCTATGATGGCTATATCAATTAGGTCTTCCATAAATTCTGTGTCTTTTAGCAATCTTTCAACAACGGATTGCCTTTCTTTTCTTGGTAGACTCTTAAAAGCCATCCAAAAAACATCTGCTTTTGCTTCTATCACGCTCATTTTTAACCTCTTTACAAATTAATTCAAGTAGGGAGATGCATAGGTCTATTAGGTGGATTTATTATTTGATCACGGCCAATATAATCCCTACCAGGTTTTATCATATCTATTCCCGCCGTGTCACTACTTATAGTATTATCACCAATATCAATTTTTGACTTTTCAAATCGGTCTCTTGTCAAATTTTGTGCACCCCTATTAATTTAATATAATTTCTTAAAGAAAGATATAATAGATATTGAACATATAAATCTTTTGCCTGAGAATGCCATTTGCGCCTGATTTTAGGTTTTTTCAGAGTTGTTCTGGATTCTATCGCCTGCCGGGAGCGTGATGTTTCTATCGCTTTCAGTAGAGTAAAGGAATGGCTTTCGCCATCCCCTCCTCATCAAACTGCACGGACGGATTTCCCGTATGCAGCTTTCGTTCGGCTTATCCCATTGCAGGAAATAGATTCATCCAGTAATGAAGAAAGAGAAACCAGACCCATCTTGGTAAAATACGATGGAGGAAGTGAGAATATAAGGATTTTCAGAGTACGCCTTTTTGCTATAAAGCATCTGAGCCGCCCTCTGATATATCCATCAAGTTCTTCAAACAATTTCTTCACAGTACCTCCTTTGAAGTAATTCCCCCAACCACGAATTATAGGATTGAGGGATTTTATTACATCTTCGAGGCTTTTCGGCTGCTGGCGTCTTGTCCTGTATTTTATCTCTGCCTTGAACTTCTTCTTTGCCTTATCTCTCGGTCTTCTCCAGCGTCCATTAAAATGGAAACCGAGAAATTCAACCCCTTTCTTTCTTGCATGCACAACCCTTGTCTTCTCAGGACTGAGCTTGAGTTTCAACTCGTTCTCAAGAATCTCTTTTGCATGTTTGAGAGCATCTTCTGCTTCCCATTCATGCTTACAGAAAATAATGATGTCATCAGCATATCGAAGAAGAAGATACCCATAATCGCCCATTCTCCTGTCGAAATGATTCAAATAAATATTCGCCAGTAGGGGGCTCAGGTTTCCACCTTGAGGAGTACCTTCTGTACTTTCCTCGAATACACCTTCATTCATTATTCCACTTTCCAGAAAAGATTCTATCAGCGAGAGAACCCTGCCATCGCTGACCTTTTCGCATACTAAATCCATCAGTATTTTATGGTCAACGTGGTCGAAGAATCCCTCTATATCAGCATCCACTACCCAGTGGTAGCCTCTTTCAAGGAATGCTTCGGCTTTCCTGATAGCAGCGTGTGCATCTGTATTGGGTCTGTACCCATGACTCTGGGGAAGAAATATTTCCTCAAAGATTGGTTCAAGTACGCTCTTTAGTGCCTGCTGAACTACTCTGTCTCTCACTGTTGGTATTCCAAGTTTTCTTGTTTTACCGTTATCTTTTGGTATCTCTACTCTCAGTACTGGTTTTGGTACGTAACGATCTTCCCTGAGAAGTCTGTGTATTTCTGATAAGTTCTGTAATAGATTTTGTTCGAACTCTGGGATACTTATGCCATCTATTCCTGCACTTCCTTTGTTTGCTTTTACCTCGTTCCATGAATTTCCAAGATTCTTTTCATTCCACACCTGATTAATCAGGGAATGCTTCTTGAATTTGTCATGGTATTGTTGATTCCACTTTTTCATTTCTGTCTCCATCGGTCTCTGTCTTCAGCAGTTATTCCACCATCTTCATACGCTCACCAGATAGCGTTTTTATCATGTGATAACTACTTTTCTGGTTTTTTTTATTCGATTGATGTTATCGTGCTGTTGACTTTGACTCTATCCAAACAAGAACCCCTTCGCTTGGTCAAGTTTTATCCTCCACAACTGATACGTCAGTTGACACCGTATCCACGTATGCCAGCGCACTGGCATACGTGTCTGCTTCCTCAAGGGGAGCAGCCCTTGACAGTCGCCTCCTGTATCCTGCGATACAGGTTCTGTGCATCATCGGCTTGACCTTCATCGCTACTATGGGTTCGTCCGACATCTCATGATGCGTTGCTCTGGTTTTCCCATCAGGTTATACTTCGGCTACCTCCATTCATTCGGTTGAATCCAGTAACCCAGAAACGTGTAGGGTATGTATCCAACGTCAGGGGAGGACATTATGAGACCTCCCTCGGTCACACAAGAGAGCATTCGCAGCCATCCCGACCATAATCACCCTGACAATCACTATTCTGCTCAAGCTTCCATTTATTGACGGAATGTCGCATCATGTTAAGGCCACTTATGGTTCACTTGCTGTTTCGGGCTGTGGTTGCCGATATTCAGGTACTCTGCACAGTATTTCGCAACACTGCACTACCTTTTCTCTTTACACAGGAGCAGACCTGTGCAGCGGGATTTTAACCCTTGCGGACATGACGCTGTAATTTGCATTTTTCCAGCGTTTTCTTCAGATGTCCTGTTTGTCATACTTTCTTTCTTGTGCTTCGAGGCACGCGTCAACGACCTCGGGCTGAAGCGCCGAGGCATCCCGTGAATGCTCAGGGTTTGTGTGTCTAAGGTTACTGGATTTTGGCTATGAAATATTGTTTTTATTGTGGGACAAATTTACCAAGCTAATTATTGTATTACAGAAACAAACAGCTGGGACAGATAGACGGCATAAGGTTATTTCTTATTAATAAATTCCTTAACGTCTTCGCAAAATTGCTTTCTTTCGTCTTCATGAATCGCATGTCCCGCATTCTCATAAATCTTAATCGTTACATTGCTATTTCTCTCAGCCATTTCTTTTATATTATCTGTCTTGCATGCCCAGCTTTTCATTCCATGCAGTAGAAGAATTGGGCATTTTATGTTTTCCCAATCTTTCCAGTAGATTCCATTTAACTCTATCTGCGATTGAATCATATCCTTATAGTTAAATCTAAACATCCATTTTGTTCCATCGTAATATAGGCTCTCTATAAAATATGGTCCTAAGATTTTATTATGTTTCATGAATTCATTATTAACGTCCCAGATAGAATCAAAGCATTCAGGGAAATCTGCAATAAAACTATTCGACTGTGATATTTCTGTTCCAATATCTTCAACAATAATCTTTTTTACGTTTTTATACATTGAAGCATACTGAAAGACAATTGCGCCTCCAAGAGAATGACCCAATAGAACAGGATCTTGAAGCTCTAACTCATCAATAATCGCTTTCAAGTCTTCTATATAGTCAAGCCTTGTATAAGAGAGAGCATGGTCACTGAAACCATGTCCTCTAAGATCAGGAAGAATAATTCTCCCATCAAAAAATAATTTAACAAATGTGAACATGGAACCCATACCAAAATGACCATGAAGGCAAATCAGCGATTGTCCACCTTTTTCATTATCTTGATATGAAATATTAAGTCCGTTAATGTTCATTGTTTTTCGTTTCATCTTATTCTTCCCTGAGATCAACTGCGGAAAGCTGAAAATTTCAAACTTTAATGTGCGTCTATTTTTGGTCTTCAAGAAAGATAAATGTTTGCTGTTTGCCCAATTCGAGCATAAAAATCTATTGTAAGCAGTTACCGACCCCGCAATGAATTGGCGGGGCATTGGCTGCGTTCTTTCATATTTTGAGAGATGTGCAGTGCTGACGCTCTATGATAAGTTTATGAGATTGAAGTACAGAACGAATTTGGGATGCAGTTACTATACCTCGTACTTGAAGGTACAGGGCTTAATAGCGTTTTTTGCCTATAAACCTTTCTCGCCACTCGCGCAATTCTGTGAGGAAATGTATTTCTCAACCACTCCCTGCCCCACAGAGCCATGATAGCGTCCAGAAGACCAGAGATGCTCACCACACCATTCTCTCAGATGTGGAAATTCCTGCCTCTGGAAAAATATGTGGACATGATCCACTTTAACAGCCATGTCTACTTTGGAGTTATTCGTATATCCAGTTTTCATCAGCACGCAGGTATTCTATGATCTCGGATTCCTTGAAATGGATGCTGATTTCCCTCTCAGCAGAGCCAGGTGAATCACTTGCATGAACAACATTGCGCCCTGTATCAAGAGCAAAATCCCCGCGGATTGTTCCAGTAGGTGCATTGACTGGATTTGTTGCACCGTTTATTGTGCGCATTACAGAAACAGAATTCTTTCCCTCCACTACCATCGAGACAGAAGGTCCTGATGTTATGAAATCGATCAATGAATTAAAAAAAGGTTTCTG
>JAWOKW010000302.1:0-6888 GCA_033854095.1 Candidatus Methanoperedens sp.
TGCTTTTTTTTATAAGATATCAGGCGCCTCACTTATTGCAATCACAAAATGGCTCGCTATTATAAGCGGAGCTGCACTTTGCCTGACTGTATATTATCTTTCTCTTGAATTATTCAATAACAGGACAGCAGCGCTCATTTGCGCTTTTTTAATTGCTGTGAGCAAAATCCAGCTTATGGGGTATATGAATTATTATCCACAGATAATGGCTATGACTTTCATGCCGCTTTCCTTTGTTTTTTTAATTAGATACATAAAGTATGGAAAATTCAGATACCTGACATTTCTTGTAATAACGTCTTCATTGATAGTGCTTGCAAGTTATATAGCAGCTTTTGTATATTTTATGATCTTACTGCTGTCCACAGGAATCTGGATCATCTGGAATAGGAATTCGTTAAAAGCCCTTATACTGGCTCCTCTGATGACCGCTTCGCTTCTCACCTTCTTCTGGCTGCCGATGGTATGGCGGCATGGAATAATGGAGTTCTCAGAGGCTTTTATCGATAGGCTTCTTAATACACCTGCTGCATTTACGAACCAGCCGTGGAATTTAATAGATTTAATAACTTTTTCAGGCGGCGCAGTTTTAGCAGTGCTCATGGGAATTGCAGCGATTTTTTTTATCAAAAGACCAAAATGGGATTTTCAAAGACTTCTGCTTGCTGTATGGCTGATTTGTACCTTCGTACTTATGGAATCCTACTTTATTAAACCAATATTATGGGTAGATAGGTATTTTCAGTTCTTTGATATTGCGCTTTTGCTTTCAGCAGGGTGGATTATGGCACTTTTTATAACTAAATTGAACAGTATCACAAATAGTTCTAAAGGCTACCTCCTGCTGCTTTTGCTGATATATCCTCTCTATGGAGCAGTAAATGTGAATTTCACCTTTGGGAAATGGGGATATCCTTCTGATACAGCCATGCTCGAATATATGCAGAGCCTTCCATCTGACAGCCTTATAGTTGCTCCCCCAAGTTTGCACAGTTTCTGGGTTCCTGCCATATCAGGTCTCAATGTTTTGGGAGGCGAATCTTCACAGATGTTCGGACAGCGATACCTTGGAGATGGCGACAGTGCGCTGATAATCAATTCACCTGATGTGAACCTGAAAATGGATCTCATCAGAAAGTATGGTGTAGATTATATATTTATTCCTATTCATAAATCCCTTTATGATTTATGGAACCCTGTTCTTGAACCTGATGGAATCAAGGCTTTCGAGAATACCTCCTATTTTGCGATCAATAAAATTTTCAAAGATGCATACGGGGAGACAGCCCTTATTGGGGTTAAGGAAAACCTTCAGCCAAAATATAATATTGAGAAAATCGATTGGAATGTTACCATTGCAGGATATTTTATCAGCTTCCTAATGTTTATTCTTTTTGTAATGCTTAAATAGTAGTACACGATATAGCTTTGATGCTGTTACGATGAAAAAAAAACCAAAAAAAAATAAGAATTATACTGATTATAATAAGAGCTACAATAAGAGCTATAATAACTATATCTTCTTGATTGCAATAATCTTGCTCGGTTTTATTGTACGGCTTTTCACGTATTCACAGGTCTTTGAACCAGGCAGAATCGTGTTCCTTGAAACAGACCCGTATTACCATATGTGGAGGGTATTTTCATATATCAGTACATTCCCAGGAACGTTCTTATTCGAGCCTTATATCAACTATCCATATGGCTCTCTTGTGGGCTGGCCCCCACTTTTTGACCAGACGATAGCTTTTATTTCCATTGTTCTGGGCTCTGGAAAACCAGGGATGCATCTTGTTGAATCTGTAGGTGCGTTTATGCCTGTCATGCTGGGTGTTTTTTCTATAATCTCAGTATATTATATAACAAAGGAGATCTTCAATGAAAAAATCGCCCTGTACAGTTCGTTTCTGCTTGCTGTGTTGCCTGCCCATGCTCAGATATCATTTCTTGGTTTTACAGACCATCATATCGCTGAAGTACTCCTTTCGGTTCTATCCTATATGTTCTTTATAAAGTCATTAAAAGGCTGCTCACGCAAATTTGCGGTTATATCCGGAATAGCGATAGGGGTTTCTTTTCTCACATGGTTAGGAGCACCGATATTCATTGGGATATTGTTATCTTATGCGGTAATTCAATTCATCCTTGATAAAAAGTATGCCGCTCAATCAGGTTATCTTGTAGAAACCGGGGTTATTTCTTTTCTAACTGCTTTCTTGGTCATCCTTCTCTTCTACATCTGGACGCCGTGGCAGCACATTATCACAGCAGGCACGCTTTCATATTTTCAGTTGATATACGTGGCGTTTTCAGCAGCAATAATCTTTTTCCTCGGGTTATTATCAAAATTAATGAAAAACCAGAAATGGTATTATTATCCTCTTTTAATAGTACTTCTGAGCGTTTTTATTTTTTTGTTTTTTATTATTGGTTTCCCATCTTTTTATGAAAGTTTATCAGGCGGCATAGGATACTTGCTGAGGGATTCACCTGCGTTAAAACAGATCAGTGAAGCTCAGCCTTTGTTTTACACGTTCAATGGGATTTTTCTTGGCTGGCAGGTATTTGACAACCCTGTGTGGTACTCATTCACATTCAGTTTCTACATAGCCATCATCGGATTCGTACTGCTCATATGGATTTTATATTCCCGCCAGCCCGATGCAGGAAAACTGTTTTTTGTGATATGGACTGTAATTGTTCTGTTCCTCGCCCTGCAGCAGAGGCGGTTCACTTATACGCTTTCTGTAAATGTGGCGATATTATCAGGGTTTTTTATAGATAAGAGCATAGATAAAGTTAGCTCTCTCTCTTTGAAATCATTTAAAAATGTTGCTGTTAAAAATGCTGCTGTTGCTGGAATCTTCATCGTTTTTAGTCTGGTTCTTGTTATCCCCAATATTGAAGGCTCGTATGGTCTTTCTCAGTCCCCACCCAAACCTTCGGATGACTGGTATGATTCGTTAGTATGGTTGAAAGAAAACACGCCTCAATATGGAGTAATGACATGGTGGGACTATGGTAACTGGATATTGTATATATCAAAGCATCCTGTTGTGGCTAATAATTTTCAAATAGGAGGTGACGATGCAGCAAGATTTTTTTTATCACCTGATGAGACTGCGGCAAATGCAATAATGGATATGCGAAAAGCAAGATATGTGGTTGTAGACAGAAGGATGGGACTGAATAAGTTCATTCAGGGCAATCAACTGGTGATAAGAGGGGCGTTCACGGCTGTTACAAGCTTTGCTGATAAGGATATTGCAATGTATCTGGATAAATCCAATCTTCCAAATGAAAATTATTTTCAAACAATGTACGCTAAAATGCATGTATTCGACGGCAATGGGCTTAAAAATTACAGGATGATCTATGAATCAAATGAAACGCAATATGACCTGTTTGATAAACCCACCAGTAACATTAAAATCTTTGAATATGTAAAGGGAGCAAAGATAGCAGGAAATGCCACATCTAAAATAGTATCTCTTTCAGGGAAAATAATTACAAACCAGAAAAGAATATATGATTATACCCAAAGAACAACAGCAAATGAACATGGATATTTTGAATTTACAGTCCCATATTCCAGTGACGCACCCTATGGAACACGACTATTGCAAGGTTATGAGTTAAAGTATGATAATTCAAGTATTTCTATAAATATATCTGAAAATGATGTCTTGAATGGGAATACAAGAATGGTGAACTGATGAAACATATATACAAAATATTAATAATTATAATTATAATTTATACAGGTATATATCCTGTATTTGCTTATGTGGTTGAATGGACAGATCCCCAGGAAAAAACATTGAGGCTGACAGAATCCTTCACAAGGGAAGGCATGGTAATAGAAGCATCTGATTTTTATGAAAATTCAGCACTTATAACTGTGTATGATGCTAATAAGAATTTAATAACAAGGAATATAACCCGAATCAATGACTCATTTGATGTGGACGACATATTGAATATTACTGTCATAGACCTCAGGGAAGCAACAGGGAATATTAGCGCAAGCCATGGACTCAATGCGATCGTGGACCAGTGGGTAAAGCTACAGACCAGAGTTGCTGGAAAACCCGTACCAATGATTTCGATTGTTCCTCTTGAAAAGCAATTCAATAACAGAACCATCGTCAGCCGTACATTCACGCCTGGCTCTGAGATTTCTATCAATTTTTCAATCAGGAACGAAGGTAAAGCTGTGTTAAAAGGTTTGACATTGGTGATCAATTCAACCCTGCCGCTGCTTTCAGGAGAAAAACTGAATTACGAATTACCTGAATTAAACGCAGGGAATGAATCTGATGTTATCACTGTCCGCTTCAAGGCGCCTTTTGCGGAAGACAGGAAGTTATTTAATATCTCGGCAGAAGCAAAAGGCAATGATGTTCTTGGGAGAGACTATATAGCAGTTGACTCTACCTATATCGAAGTGAGACCGCAATTTGATAAAAGAATAGATGTGCGGAAATATGTTTCTGAAAAAGTCTATATGGGCGATGTTGCTGTCGTTTCCATAACTATTAAGAACAACCTCAGCCAGATAATCGATAATGTGAGCCTTACAGATAGCCTTCCTGAAGGCTTAGAACCTGTGGATACGAACCTTTCATGGAATTTTTCATTAGGAGCCTATGAACAAAAAACAATATCCTATCAGTTAAAACCGCAGAAACCTGGCACTTATATTTTCCAACCTGGCAGTTCACTTATTGAATATCAGGGCACACTGGGCTATAACGCAAAACCTGCCAAATTGATCGTGAGTGGCGCTTATGTGGATTTAATGAAATCAACAAATAACGATGCCCCTGTCAGAGGAGAGAATATCAGCATTACAGTGACAGCCAAGAACACAGGTGATTCCACTGCGATAGTCAAATTGAACGATTCTGTCCCTGAAGGCTATTCTCTGGAAAATAAATCATATAGAACGGTTTTAAATACGATGGTGCTACATCCCGGAGACTCTGCATCTGTTTCGTACATGCTCAATACGACTGCCGCAGGCAGTTTTGTTCTTCCACCTTCAAAAGCGACGGTATTAGATCAGTATCTCTACCAGGATGAACGATATACACAAAAAGCAAGCTCAAATGACCTTGTTATCTATGTGAGCGAACCTTTAAAGCTGCTGTCATCTGCTAAAATAACCCCAGTTGGAAAAACAACTATTACTCCTGGGATAACTCAGACACCTGCAACTCAGATACCTGCTCAGGCACAGAAGACATCGGCAGGGTTCGAAGGGTATATCCTTATCATGCTTGTTATAGCTATATGTGCAATAAAGAATTTTAAGAGAAAACTATAAATGGTTTTAATGAATCATACCAGAAAGTACCTGACATAGATGTTTAGAGACAACAAATCAAAAAAGAATACAGAATATACGCTTGCAAAGCAGATTTTAATCTTTCTTTTCATCACGCTTCTTTTTTCAATAGCTGTAGATGCGTATGAAAGACCGCAGTTTAAAGACGGATTGACAGATGCGTGGCATCCTGGAAGCTACTGTATACCCTGCCATTACACGCTTATCGGACCTGAAAAAGCTCAGAATATCTCAAACGGCTGTAAATGTCATGACTATACTCCTAAAGGTTCTGAAGGGACTTTAAAAGTGGACATGAAGCAGATCTTCGATATCCATAAGGATATCGTATGCATCAGGTGCCATGTGGGCATGAAAGAGGAAAACAATGTGACTGCGGCGGATTTCCACAGAGTGATGAGCAAAACAGCATGTCTGAGCTGTCATACCTATGCAAACGGCACAATCCAGAAGCCAATCAAAACCAGTTGTTCAGACTGCCATGGAGGCGATCCGCATGTGGTTCACGGAGACAAGCTTGATAAAATGTGCGTTGCGTGTCATGGTGAGTTTGCTGATAAGTATGTAAATCCTCCATCTGCGTTGCGTCCTTCTTTAAGTCAGCAGCCAGCGGTAGCTGCTGTTAAGGAATATCCCACAATAGCACAGTTTATAGGCAGGCTCATCGGTTCGTTAATGCAAATGGTGAGGTGAACCTTGAAGCTTATTATATTTTTACTGGTATTTTCCGGGCTTGTAATTTCAGGATGCATCGAGAATCCAGCAAAGCAGGTACCTGTCGTAAAGGTAAATATCACTTTTGTAGAAAAGCAGGGTATTGTCGAAGCAGCAAAATACACATTGACCCAGGGAACTGTTCCTTATTTCAACAGACCACAGAGCACGCAGGCTGAATCTTTCCCTGCAATAGGCGCAAGGACGACAATAGCAAAGGGCATAAACAGCACCATAGGACCATGGGAGATGGTGCAGTATATGGGGAACGGAACATATTCTTTCAACATAGGCTTTGACGAAAAGAATTATCCTGCAGCCAATGATACAGTACATATTTCTATTATAGTTGTGGACAAAGATGGAAATAGGATTGGATATGTTGTTGACAATATTATATGGAAATGATTATAATTTATTAGTCATCAAATAGAACACAAACTATATATGTTAGTTTGGGCAAATGATAAATTACAGTAATTGATAAATGATAGGAGATTAAGAAAATGTCAAGTAAATTAATATTGTTTGGAATAGCAATAACGACAGTAGGACTGGTCGCTCTGCCCCAAACGCTTGCACTGTTCTCTGGGCAGCATAATTTCTACGACACTATGGGCACCCACGTGTACAATGGAGGAGTCCAAACCAATATTCCCTGTCAGAAATGTCACAGCGATGTAGGTGTTGAACTTGACCAGCCTGGAGGAGTAAATTCGATACATAAATCACAGGGCTGTGCTGGATGTCACATGTCAACAGCACCGAGGAATGAGAATCCTCAACTCACTAACGGACCAGGCGGACAGTTCCATGCAGCAGCA
>JAWOKW010000303.1:0-11792 GCA_033854095.1 Candidatus Methanoperedens sp.
CGATAGTTATATCCAAGTCTGATATGGTTTAACCACTCTTCACTCTCCGAACGCCCCTGGTTCCTCATACTTCTGCATAACTTTGCAAGCTTTTCATTATCGGTAGCAATCATGCCCCCTTCTCCTGTTGTCATCTGTTTATTTGGATAAAATGCAAATACTGAGGCATCCCCGAATGTCCCTACCTTTTTGCCGTTGTATTCTGCTCCCACGGCTTCGCAAGCATCTTCGATTACAGCAAGATCATGATCCTCTGCAATTTCCATTATAGCATCCATCTCGCACGGCTGACCGAATACATGAACAGGCAGGATTGCTTTAGTATTTTTATTTATTGCATCCTCGATTTTTCCTGCATCAATATTCAGCGTTTGCGGGTCTATATCGACAAAAATAGGTTTTCCACCTTCATATACGATGCAGTTACTTGAAGCTACAAAGCTAAAAGGCGTGGTTATGATTTCATCACCTTTTTTAATCCCGATCGATTTCACGCACAGATGCAGTCCACTTGTCCCGCTGTTTACCGCAATAGCATACTCAGTACCTATGTACTCTGCAAACTTTTCTTCAAATTCACCGACTTTTGGACCCATACTGAGCCAGTCTGTTCTCAGCACTTCATTTACCAGCCGTATTTCTTCTTCTCCGATGTCGGGTCGTGCTAATGGGATCATTTTAATTCATCTCTCAATATGTAATTTTTTTTTGTAATAATGAATTATTTATCTCGAGTTCAGCCAGTACTTTTGCAATTCGCATACCAGCTTTTCCATCTCCATAAGGGTTCACACACTCCCTGACTGTCTTCTTAAATATTTCATCATGTAAAGCTTTGTTTATTGCCTCGATTATCTTTGTCTTGTCATGAACCACATCTATCACATTGACTGTGTGCTGCCTTCCTTCCTGCCTTATTCCGATGTTTACTACAGGTAAATGGAATGATGAAGCCTCGATGATTCCACTGCTTGAGTTCCCAACTAGTACACCTGCGATCTTCATTAAACTCAGGTATTCTATGTGAAACAAACTTTTAAAGGTATGCAAGAAAGGCAGATGTTCATATTCCTTGATTACTTCAATCATCGAACGTCCGCCAGCGTCCGAATTCGGGTATATCAGTATGGTCTGTATATTTAATTCAGCAAGTGCCTCTAATGTGATTCGCATTTCTTTCGCTGCATTTTCTGGTTGGGTTGTAACTGGATGTTGTATTGCAAGCAGCAGGGGTTCACTGGCATTCAGTGAAAATCTTCTAATTAATCGCTCTTTCGGTATTAATTCCATATTTAAAATTGTATCAAGCCCTGGAGCGCCAACTGTATGTATTCGCCATGGTTCTTCACCTAATTTTTTTATCCTTTCAGCACTTTCTTCTGTCGCAGGAAAATGGATGTGGACAAATTTTGTTATTGAGTGACGGATACTTTCATCTATGCACCCTCCAGTCGTAGACTCCCCACCGTGAATATGCGCAACCGGAATATTCATGTGAGATGCTGCAATTGCGCCCGCAAATGGCTCACCCCGGTCACCAAGGATTAAGACAATATCAGGTTTGATTTGTTCCAGTGCCTGTGTAATACCTATTATGCCAATGCCGAGTGATTTTGCCATGGAAGCGCCAGTATCGTTACTTAAAAGCATATCAACCATTGCATCTATTTTGAAACCATCTTTCTCTATTTCGTTTACTGTATAACCATGTTCACTGGATAAATGCATACCTGTTACAATCATTGAAAGCTCCAGTTTGGG
This sequence comes from Candidatus Methanoperedens sp., assembly GCA_033854095.1. GTDB lineage: Archaea > Halobacteriota > Methanosarcinia > Methanosarcinales > Methanoperedenaceae > Methanoperedens. The sequence goes on from JAWOKW010000303.1 coordinate 1,762, forward strand.
ATTGTTTTCAATTGCTTTCATCACAGGATACAGCAGGCCATATTCAGCACGCGTACCTGTAATTACTGCGACTTTTCTTTTCATTATAGACTTCTGATTATTTTTACTGGTATTCCAAATGCTATTACGTTATCTGGAATATCTTTATTCACAAAGCTGTGCGCGCCAATTATTGAATTATTTCCTACAGTTATGTTGGGCATTACTGTGCTGTGGCTCCCTATTCTACAATTGTTTTTTAATGTTATCGGCCCTTCTTTATCATCAATAGTTGAAATAGTATATAAAGAACAATGCGACCCTATCTGAACATAATCTTCAATTGTTACTCCATTTTTAGCATTAATATAAGTAAACGCTCCAATGTCAGTTTTATAACCCAACTTAAGGTTATCTTTATGTTGAACTATCCAGTTATATTTTGTCAATTTATTTTCTTCAATTAAAGGATATTCCCAATTATCAAATCTTGATGCCATGTTTACTCCAGGTATTCATATTTAATTATCCCGTCTTTATGGATATTTTGGCTGGCAGTTCTTCCAATAAGAAGAGCGGTATCTTTTGGTGCAATCCCAATTCCAGGTCTTTTAAACGCTAATAAATCATCAGTTATAATGGTGCCCTTGGGAATTTCTACCTTTGCCACAATACTTCTCCTCACAACATCTCGCACTTCAAGTTCTGATTCAACTGGAGCTTTTATTGATGAACCAAGCGCTTTTTCGACTATCCGTACACTGCGAACCATCTCTTTTAATTCAGTTGGTTCCAGCGATGCTTTATGATCCGGACCAGGAAGATTCTTATCCAGAGTGAAATGCTTTTCGATCACACAAGCGTCCATTGCAGCAGCAGCTACAGGTATAACAATACCAGGCGTATGGTCAGAATAACCCACAGCAACATCGAATACATCTGTCAAGGTCTTCATAGCCCGCAGGTTGCAGTCTTCAACAAGTGCAGGGTAGTTTGATGTGCAGTGAAGTAGCGTCAAATCTTTACATCCAGCTTCTTTTATTACTGAAACCGCCTCCCCGACTTCTTCAAGAGTTGACATTCCTGTTGAAAGTACAATCGGCAGACCTTTTTTTGCGGCATACTTTAAAAATGGATGATTGGTAATTTCACCTGAACTGATTTTTATCAAGGGGACTTCGAGTTCTACCAGCAAATCTACGCTCCTTTCATCGAAAGGAGTTGATATAAATATAATATCCTTATATTTTGCATATTCTATTAATTCCTGATGATCCTTTTTTGACAATTCCAATTTTTTAATCATATCATATTGGGACTCTGAAGCATCAGTGGTCTCTTTCTGGTATTCCGCTTTTGGTGCATCGATGCTCACAACCTCTTCAGCCACGAAAGTCTGGAATTTTACAGCATCTGCCCCTGCATCTGCGGCTGCATCGATTAATCGCTTTGCTAATTCAATACTGCCGTTGTGGTTTACACCTGCTTCAGCGATGATAAATATCCTGTTAGACCTTATAAGCTCCATCCCCCATCCACTATATGATTTTGACCTGTTATGTACTTAGAGGCATCAGATAATAAAAATATTAAAACATTAGTTATGTCATCCACGTTTGCCATTCTATTCCCCAGAACTACTTTGTTAGAGTACGCTTTGACGAAAGTTTCTGGCTGGTTATCATAGACCCCGCCTGGTGATATTGCGTTCACCCTGATGTTATATCTGCCCAGGTACGATGCCATGTATTTCGTTAAATTTATTATTGCCCCTTTAATTGCGGCGTATTCTACAGGCATGGTCATTTTTGTCCCTTCATAGATTTCAAATCTCGGTGCAGCAAATCCATATATTGAAGCCATATTTATGATGTTTCCATAATTTTGTTTTATCATAACTTTCGCCACTTGCTGCGTAATTAAAAAATATCCGCTCAGATGCATATTCACATTTTCACAGAAATCCTTATAATCAACGTCTTCAAATTTCCTTCCATAATTTTTGTTTCTGGGATATGCATTATTTACCAGCGCATCTATTTTACCAAATTTCCCTAATGCTCCATCAATCAGAGTTTGAATATCAGCTGTACTGGTAATATCACATTTTTGAAACACAACGCTGCAATTATTTTCTTCTTTTTGTAAGGTTTCTACAAGGTCACTTCCTTTTTTCTCATCTATATCTACCATTATCACATTTGCATCAGATGAAGCACATGCCTTTGAAAATGCACTTCCCAATAAGCCTGCTCCGCCTGTGATTATTATTGTTTTATTTTTTAAATCTAACATAATATTTATAAATTTTAATATTTTAATTTAATAAAATTTTTCGAACTGCCAGTTACAATTTATTCTCAACTTTATGTAATAATTTTAATATTTTAATATCTTCATCTAATGAATTAGGGAATTTACCTTTTCCATTAATGCTATCTATAAATGATTTAATTTCATCAACATACATATCATCGCTTATGTTTTTGTTATAACCTTCCACGGTCTGCCCTGCTGGATAATTATAATAGATCCATCTCTGATTTATCGCATCGTACAGCTTTACAGCATTTTCATCCCATCTCCATATAATCTGTCCATGTTCCATATTTAAGATTAAACTTCTTGTGGCATATCTTGAAACAACATCTATTGTCATGTTCCCATAAGAGCTACCAAAATCCAGAGAGATTGCATAGGTATCATCGATATCTGTCCCGATATCCATCGTTTTTCCATTAAATCCAATAATTTTTTTTGGATATCCGACAACATTAACTATCCATGTTAATTCAAATGGGACTATTTCTCTACAGCCACCAGTTTCTTTTTTAGATACATAAAAATCTTTTACACTCTCCCATGGATGCCAGTCTGGAAGATATTGTCCGCAATGGTAGCTAAAATTTGTTACTTTTCCATAGTCCCCGCTTTTTACGATTTTTCTGATATCTTTTATAGCCGGGTGAAATTCCATTGTACATGACGGTGCAATGAATATCTTCTCTTTTTTTGCCAGCGTGTTTGAATCCTCCAGTCCTTCTAGTATAACACTTGCCTCGACAAAAGCGGGTTTCTTTTTTTCTATTGCCAAATTGATGTATTCATTATGTTTATCGGGAGGCGTGGATATAATAAGTGCATTAATTTCATTGAAATTTAGACTTTTGATATCATCTATTGTTTTAATACCATATTTTTCTTCAGCTTCGTTTCTTCTACTGTCTCTTAAATCAAAGCCGACAATATCTTCATATCCAAGATTTTTTAAACACCTAATTCTTCTTTTACCCATCGACCCTAAACCAATAATTAGAAATCTCATTGTTTTGCCTCTCTATGTTGTAATATCGCTTCAATACATATAAAGTCGTATATATCATCAATTTCATAATTCTGCCATCTTTCTATAAAATAAGGAATTGTTCTTTCCATGTAAAAGGTCTTATAATTTTTTAGTGCACTCATTAGTGCAAGATAAATTACTCCGTAGGGAAAATACACTTTTGATAGCTGCTGTCTTTGATAGATATCCTTACCAATTTCTATAAGTGATCTTACGTAGCCGTTTTCTATTTTTTTTGTAATATGTGGATTTTCAAGATGGACTTCCCCTACACTCACCAATGAATCTGCACTGTCAATATTTTCAATAAAAAGCTCAATCGCATTATCTAAATCGTTTTCTTTTCTGAGGGGTGATGTTGGTTCCAATAGTATAATTATATCAAAATATTCTCCTCTTTTTTCAAACCAATTGATCACATGCATTATTGCATCTATGGTAGGAGACTCATCTCGCGCTAATTCTTCAGGTCTTTCAACTACTTGTGCACCATATTTCTTTGAAATTTTCGCTATTTCCTGATTTTCAGTTGATACAACAAGTTTGTCAATATACCGACTACCTAATGCCTTTTCTATTGTCCAGGCAATTAATGGCTTGCCACACAAGTCAAGGATATTCTTTCTCGGCAGCCCTTTTGACCCGCCGCGCGCAGGAATTATTGCAATGATTTTTTTGTTATTTATCATGATATTAACCTTTTTAAGTTAAACGTTTAAATCCTGTATGTGCAACAGGACCGTGCGGAAGAGTATTAATTGTTCCTTTTTCTATATACGGATTTAATTCATCGAGTATACCATTAAGTGCATCTAAATAATCATCTACAAGTTCTTTTGTGTGAGTATAGGTCGCATAAAAGGCTTTTGAAGTTAAATACCCCTTTTTGAGCATCTTTTCAACAATGATAGTATGTAGCAACTGGTTCTCATCAGTTTCTATCTGCCAGTGACCTAAAGGGGGTATTCCCGTAATGCTGATATTCAAATTATGTTCTTTTCCAAGTTTTTTCCATCCTTCCTGGACCAAATTTCCAATATATATCAAATGAGAACTTACATTGCACTCTTTATGCTTTTTCAGTGTCGCAAGCGCTGCAACCGGGCCTATCTTATCTGTCCAGTATGTACTGCTGACAAATGTTTTTTGTGCTGCGCTCATGATATTTGATTTACCTATAATTGCCGCCATTGGATAGCCATTTCCTAAAGCTTTGGCAAAAACAGCAACATCAGGCTCAATGCCCAGTTTCAGATGAATACCGCCGGATGTCATTCGCAGACAGGAAGTCACTTCATCAAAAACTAATGGGACTTCTTTTTCTTTTGTTATCTGACGGATACCATCTAAAAATTCCTTTTCCGGCCAATAATTTCTGACAGGTTCCATCACAACACCTGCGATTTGACCATCATACTTATCAAATAGTGATGTAAAACTGTCCAGATTGTTATAATAAAAAGGAATTGCGGTTTCCCTCAAACCTCGCGGCACACCGGCAGGTTCCAGACCAGGCAACAATTGTCCATCAAGGGCGGTAGATTCAGCTAAATTAGCTGACAAATACCAATCGTGCCAGCCGTGATATCCGCAAAACAGGATTTTTTCTTTTCCTGTGGCGGCTCGAATTATTCTAACTGCTATTGCCATCGCTTCCCCTCCAGTTCTGGCATATCTTACCATATCTGCCCATGGATGAATTTCACAGAACAATTCTGCCAGCTCAACTTCTTCAGGCACATTAAGTGTGGACATATTGCCGGCTTTTATGGCATCAATAACAGCAGCATCTACATCAGGATCAGCATGTCCTAATGTACAGGCACCGACTCCAGAGATTGACATGTCTAAATATTTATTTCCATCAATATCCCATACATCGCAGCCTTTCACTTTTGAATAGTAAGCTGGCCACCGGCATGGCAGGAACATTTCAGCTCTCTTTGAAAGAAGCTGGTTTCCTCCAGGTATAATTTTTTTTGCTTTTTCCCATAGTTCAGTACCAGTGTTTTTCATAAGTCCTCCAATATCTATAATAACTCATACTTATCCTCTGAACGTATACACAATCTCTCTCCTGACATAACTTCTTTCAAAAAACCGCTTTCGGTTTTTATCATTTTATCAATTTCACTGGAAGTATAGATAATTAAATTAACATCTAATAGAATTTCTGCAAAATAATCTATGAAATCGTCTGCTCTTTCTATAAACTTTTTATCTGAATGATCAACTATGATAGCAATATCTATATCGCTGTAAGGAGTATAGTCTCTCCTAGCAAACGAGCCAAAGAGTACTATCTCGTTTACTTCAGGGTGTTCATCTTTTATTTTTGTGGCTATCTCTTTCAATAACCCCTTTAGTTTAGTTTCATCCATTGATAATATCTCTACACCATAGGAGTATCGCTTCAGCAGCATCTAATGCCTCCTTTGCCATATGTTCATCAAAGTAGTCCAGCGGCGCACCTTCTGGGAATCCATTGGGATATCTTGCTTCTATGTAATACCTACTTAAAATCCTGGCATAATAATAAAAATTTTCTGGCACTTCACGATAAGATACCAGTCCATTGAGCAAACCAAGAATTGAATGTCCTTTTACTGCCATATTCATCACTTCATATACTGCCTTTAATGCCTTTTCTACAGATTGCTGTGATGCGAAACACGACCATTCATAATCCCCATCTTCCGTAGCGTTTTTAGCATGTTTTAAATCTTTTTCTGCTTGCCTGAGCCAGTCATCAACTCTTCTTGACATAGATTATCTCCCTTATTGTAAAATTCTTATTGCTTACATCAGAAAGTAATACCGGCATTCTGTCCTGTACAGGAAATATTTACTTGAAAGATTCCACACTAATTCTTTTCCAAGCGAACCTGTGCCGCCTGTAATCAGGATTTTTTTATTATTAAATATATTCATATTAATATATCTGAAAACGCTTCTCTACCCGCTTTCTTGTTTTCCATTGTATTAATATCTATTCCCTCTCGGCTTTTGGTAAGCATAACCCTTATTTTGTCATCGGAAAATTAGAGAAATGCTGATGAATATTAACATCAATAGAATTTGGAAAATAAAGGACTGGAAATATTATGGATGTGCACAAGGCAATACAATCAAGACGAAGTATTAGGGCGTATGATTCCCGTGAAGTGGAAGAGGATAAATTGATGAGAATCCTTGATTCTGGCAGACTTTCGCCTTCTGCCAGCAACCGTCAGGAGCGCAGATTTATCATAATAAGAGATGCCAGGAAACGACAATTGCTTTCAGAAGCAGCAAGAAACCAGAGATTTGTGGCTGAGGCACCTGTAGTAATAGCAGCATGTTCAGTTGAGACGGAATATATGATGTCATGCGGACAACTGGCTTATCCTATTGACACCGCAATTGCTGTGGACCATATGACACTTGAGGCAGTTGAAGAAGGACTCGGTACATGCTGGATCGGCGCATTCGATGAAAAAAGGGTCAAAGAAATATTAAATATTCCGGATAATATACGAGTGGTCGCTCTTCTACCTCTTGGTTATCCTTCGGCTATTCCGCGCCCTACATCACGAAAAAGCCTTGATGAAATCGTTATGTGGGAGAAATGGAACGCCTGATTGGATAATGAGACATTCTACAGATAATGAGCCATCTTGAGTTGAAGAACGTATCAAAGGCTGTCTTTCGCAAAGTGAACGGCACAAAGGTTAGAACCCAGATACTATCAAACCTTGACCTGAAGGTGGAGCAGGGCGAACTTATTACTATCATGGGCGCATCAGGTTCAGGAAAAACCACGCTGCTTCGGCTTATCAACAGGTTATCCGAAACTGACTTAGGAATCATACTGCTGAACGGTAAAGACATAAAGGATTACGACCCAATGGAACTCAGAAGAAAGGTAGGTATGGTATTTCAACTGCCTGTTGTTTTTCGAGGAAGCGTGCGCAGTAACCTTGCGTTTGGTATGAAATTATGGGGGGACCCTATTGATATCGAGGCTCTTGCTGCCGGCGCAGCTATACCCAGGACTCTACTTGATGCTGATACAGTCCAGCTTTCAGTCGGAGAAAAGCAGAGGGTGTGCATAGCAAGGGCGCTTGCGAACAAGCCAGAGGTGCTGCTGCTGGATGAACCCACCTCCTCTCTTGATGCCGACTCTGCACAGAAGATCGAAGGACTGCTTTCAGGCTTGCAAAGGGAACGACATCTGACCATGCTGTGGGTAACACATGAACTTGCACAGGCTGAGCGAATAGGAGGAAGACGACTGCTCTTAAAAGAAGGGAGGTTAGAAGAAAAACATGTATGAATTATCACTATCGTCTGAACTATCTCTTATCCTGACTGCAATCCTTATTGTGCTGACAGCAGCCTATGTACGAAGGTTCGGCATAGGAAAGGAAGTGTCTGTGGCAGGAACAAGAGCCTTTGTTCAGATACTTATCCTTGCATCTGTCATATCTCTGATGTTCGATCTGCCTGTCTATTTTAGTTTCGCTGTACTTATCGCCATGGCTATAATAGCAGGGCATACTACACATACAAGGTCAGGCAGACTTGAAAAGAGCTTTCTTCTATCGATTGTTTCGATTGTGGTTGCGTCTTTATTATTACTGATCCCCTTCTTTCTGCTTCAGATCTTCCAGCTCCAGGCAAGATACGTCATCCCGACAGGAAGCATCCTTATAGGCAATGCCATGAACGTAAGTTCACTCGCTATAGACAGGTACAGAGGTGAGATAAAGGCAAAGCGAGCTGAGATCGAAGCCTATCTTGCACTTGGGGCAAAGCCGATGCTTGCAGCTTCTGCCTGCCTCAAGCAGGGCATACTCTCGGCTCTGATTCCTTCAATAGATAACATGAAAAACTTAGGACTTGTGTGGATACCCGGTGTCATGACAGGCATGCTGCTTGGCGGTGCTGATCCGGTAGAAGCAGCCTCTATACAGATAGCCATATACGCTTCTATCTTTGCAACAGGCATGATAGCATCTAACATACTGCTGCATTATTCCACAGATAGCTTTTTTACAGAGGCGGCTCAACTGAAGGAAGAATTTGCCTGAGGTGGCAACACTATTGCCAACAATATGTATCATATTGTGTAAATATAACTATATATTGAGGTTGGTGAACGTACAAAAATTTCCAGACAACCTCTAACCCCAACACCCTTTCTATCACCAACCTCAGCCTTCAAAACTGCGCCCAATCGGAAGTGCTGATCCATCAGTAAAGCATAAAAAGGTTAAGAGCCATTTAAATTATTATCGGGAGGAGTTAAGCTGCCAAGACAAAAAATCCTGGATTTGAGTGTAGATTGGCTCCAGATTCTTGACCCTGAAGGCAACGTGGATAAGAACTTAGAGCCCCATATAGACAACGAAATGCTTGAAAAATTTTATAGGACGATGGTGCTGACACGTCTTTTCGATGATAAAGCATTAAAGCTTCAGCGCCAGGGAAGGATGCTTACTTACGGCTCATGCCTGGGGCATGAAGCCTGCCAGATAGGAAGCGCTTTTGCACTTGCGCCCGATGACTGGTTCTTCCCTTATTTCAGACAGCATGGCGTCCAGATAGCCAGAGGTATTCCGATGAAGACCATATATCTCTACTGGATGGGCTCAGAGGATGCGAACATGGGACTCCCTCCCAAAAACTTCACAGTTTCTATACCCGTGGGCACTCAGATACCACATGCCGTTGGAGCTGCATGGGCTGCGAAAATCAAAAAAGAGAATATAGCAGTGGCTGTATACTTAGGGGACGGTGCAACTTCAGAAGGGGATTTTCATGAAGGTATGAATTTTGCCGGTGTATTCAAAACCCCTACTGTCTTCATCTGCGAGAACAATCAGTACGCCATATCCCTCCCGAGAGAGAAGCAGACCGCTTCAAAAACATTAGCTCAAAAAGCGCTTGCTTATGGTTTTGAAGGCATTCAGGTAGATGGGAACGATGTGCTGGCTGTGTACAGCGCGACCACGGCTGCAATTGAAAAAGCAAAATCCAAAGGTGAACCCACGTTCATAGAATGCGTTACATATCGAATGGGTGCGCATACGACCTCTGATGACCCAACGCGATACAGACAAAATAAAGAGCTGGAGGAATGGAAGAAAAAGGACCCTATAAAGCGCATGCAGCTATATCTTGAGAAAAAAGGTATCTGGAGCCAGAGTTACGAAGAGAAATTGATAAAAGAACTGACAGAAGAAGTTGAAAAAGCTGTAGAAGAAGCTGAAGCTTATAAACCATCTGTTGAGAATATGTTCAAGTATGTGTATGCGCAGATGCCGCCGCGCCTTAAGGAGCAGATGGATGAACTGCTCGCCTTTATTGCAAAAAAGAAGGGAGGATAAGATGGCTAAACTCAATATGGTGCAGGCGATCAACCTCGCGCTGCATGAAGAAATGCAAAGAGACCCCACTGTTCTGATAATGGGCGAGGATGTGGGTGTGGACGGCGGAGTGTTCAGAGTAACAGAAGGGCTCCTTGGCAAGTTTGGAAGCGACAGGGTGATCGATACGCCTCTTGCTGAGTCAGGGATTGTCGGGACTGCGATAGGTATGGCTGTAACAGGCTTAAAACCAATAGCAGAGATACAGTTTGAAGGATTCAGCTATATGACAATAGACCAGCTTGCTACTCATGCCTCAAGGATCAGGAATCGTTCAAGAGGGGTCTACCACTGCC
>JAWOKW010000304.1:0-15063 GCA_033854095.1 Candidatus Methanoperedens sp.
TCCCAATGATATCCCAGCCTCGCGGGCATCCAGATCATCAGTCAAAAAGATTTTATTACTGAGTTTATTGCACAGTGCTAAAGCATGAGTCTCACCATCATCAAGAATTACTTCTACACTTTTGCTGATAGCTTCTATATACTCATTTGAAACCTCGTATACATCTATAAATCCAGCACTATGGAGCTCTGTATAACCTGGCTTACCTGCTATGCAGACCTCATCATAGACTGCCTGGGGGAGGAATATTTTATTAAATACGCTGAGGAGATTGAATTTTTTGATCTAGGCTAAATGTATAAGCGGGCCGGAATTTGATACTGCTTCGTCATCCATATAATCCCCACTTTACATCCTCTATCGCTGCTCTCTTCTGTTTTTCAGCAAGCTTTACAAGACCTAAGCCAACAAGCCTGATTGCTTCTTTACGTTTGATTTCTCCTCGCAGATACATGCTCAATACTCTTTCCTGCCATAATTTGGATATACCAATTCGCAAAGCTTCAGCTATTACATTCGAAACGTCCTCATGTTTTGCTTCAGCCAATTCTTTTAATTCTTCAAGGAGTTCGGATTTCATTTGCTGCCTCCTGTACGATTATGGAATTTATAGACCGCAGATAAACGCAGATGAACGCAGATTTGTTGCGATTTTTCAAGCTACTTCACCTCAAGTTCTATGATTTCTGTACGTTCCCCGCCTTTATCGTCCTGTACCTTACATGCAATTTTCTTTGCGCCAGCAGTCGGGAATGTATAGACTACTGAGAGCTTGGGAATATTCTTGTCGCCGCGAATGAACGAGAAGCCTTGAATTGATAGGGATTTCCCATTGTTATAAAGAATCCTGTTTTCGATAATTTCGAGAATCTTAGTTTTGTCCATAGCCTTATTCAATTGACTTTCTCTTATTTTTATTTCTTTTGTATCCAACTAATTATTCTCTCCATTTTATGCATGCATCGATTTGTTTTGAAATTTTTTAGTTTCAAACTAACTGATTAATTAACTAATTCTGCTCATTAAATTGGGCGCGCTCATTTTCTAAATTGGGCGCGCTCATTTAATTGAGATTTTTAACATATTTCATAATATGCACCGCGCCCTTTTCCTTTTTGTATAAGAAATTTTTCATTGATAAGTTTTTTTATTAGTCTTTTTGCCTGATATCTATTGACTCCACATATTACCCTTGCCTCTTCATTTGTAATTCGCTCATTAGTTCTAAGATGATTTTTTATTAATTGAATTTTTTGTTCCTCGGAAAGCCCTTTAATTCGTGTGTATTTTTCCTTATCCCCTATAGAAGATAGTGTTTCATTAGTAAGCTGGTAATAGGTTCCTCTTCCTGCACCAATACGTTCAATGAATACTCCTTCCATTGAACTTAATATTTCAGATGTTTCTCTTTGAGTTCTCTGAAGTATGATAGAGGCTTCGCCGGTTGAGATTTTATCATTCCTTCTTAAATGATGCAGCACTATTAATTCTTCAAGCCTCCAGCCATGACCTTCCCGGGCTTTTCTCCCCACAAATTTCGCCATCGCTTCATCAAAAGCGCCATTCCTTATAATAACTTGAACCGCACCTGCAATTTCTGGATATTCAGGAGGCAATTTCCCGTAGGAAAGAAGCCGCCGATACATCCTGTCCACCCCCAGACCTCCGCGGTTCACAGCCCCGATATGCTGGAATATTTCTGCCAGAAGCGGGTTGCGTCTTACTGGCGGATGTGTCAGAATGTTATTTGGGGTCACGCCACCTATGAAAGAACCAGGGTTTGAAATCTCAATCCGATCAGAAAACACTCTTACGTATATTGAATCCTGGAGAGTATAGTCTCTATGAACAACGGCATTTAACAGGGCTTCCCTCACAACATCTTCCGGAAAGCTGGGCACAGGGGTTTCAAGAAATGCATCTTTGATTATGTGAACCTGATTGTAAGGTTCGATCAGGCTCCATATCTTTTCTATTGTTTTAAGGAGAGGCATCTTCATGTATACACTCTGTACAGGGTCTACATCACTCTTTTCAAATCTGAAATAAATAATCTCATTTTGTGGCAAGAATTTCTTCAATACCTGTTCTTTCCCAAGTAAAAGCAGACCTGCAATAGTGGGACGATCAGTACCTTCAATTTCCCGGATTATCCCAAGAGATTTTAAAAGGTCTACATCTGTCAGCTCAAGAATTTCCGATTTTGGATTGTATTTTTCAATCCAGTTCTTAAGTCTTGATATCTCAAGCGGATCTAATGCGTCTATTCCAACATCGAGCAGATATCCAGCCGTATAATCATACCCTTTTTCAACTTTCAGGCTTGTTTCATCTTCGGGATAGAGTATCCTGTTCTCTTTCCCAATTCTTTTGTATTTAACTCCGGATGAGGTTGAGTGGATCCTTGGGCTTTTTGGTATATTGACTGCCAGAACCATTCCTTCAGGCAGCAGGATTTCTTCTATTTCTATGATGATTGGAGGTCTGGTGTTGTCAAAGACCATCCTCCTCATATCTTCAATGTTATAGTTCTTACAGCCTGTTATGGCTTCAGTGCCCGCTATGTCATCTTCAATTCCTAACAGAAGAGTTCCGCCCTCAGAGTTCGCAAATGCTACCGAGTATTCTTTTAAAAGGCTTGCGAGTTTCTTCTTCTGTTTTTCTTCCTGAGAGCTTGCAGGATATCGTTTTGTATCCATGTGAAGGTCTTCAAAGTTCTTTGCAGGAGTGCCTTTTTTTATTTTGTCGATGATTTCGAGAATTTTGGTTTTGTCCATAGGCTTTCGACACCTTCACCGTTGTAATTGAGTTAATTTCCCCTCTTTTACTTAGATTTCATCTCTCAATCAACTCTAATTTTAAACAATTTTTAATAAATATTTTAAGAGCTTCAACAAATTCATCAGTTTTGACAAATTCATCAATTGTTTTACTTTCCTCCATTCGTTTCGATATTATCTCAATAACTCCGCCTTCTTTTGAAAATGTAGGTGTTATTTTATAAAAATTCTCAAGTTCTCCTGTTAAAATATGAATCTCTTTTTCTTTAGATAACTTTAAAATATATTCTTTAATGTCTTGTTCCAATTGTGCATCTTTAATATCAGAGATTGATGTATATTTTCCAGTTATTGTTATTCTGGATTTTAGGGAATTAAGTTTATCAATAAATTCTTGATTATAAGATAATTTTGTAAAGAAGTCGTTGAGTCCTTCCTTTAAAAAATCAAAATCTGCAAGAACTAACCAAGGTATTTTTAATTCATTGAAGATCTTAACATACTTCCAAAATTCCGTTTTACCACCGCAATTAATTATTGAAATATTGTAGTCGTTTAACCAAGTTATCCCAATTTCTTTATCTGTTCCATTTGATCTTATTTTTATTTTACCACCAAAAACCTCAGCAATTGACTCTAAAATGTATTTATCCGCACCCTCAACCAAAATAACAGCGTCAGCAAAGAACATCTCTGCATTTTGTTTCTTAATAAGAACTTGCTTTATTTTGACATCATTAAAAATTAAATTTTTAGCTAAAGTCTCCTTATCTTTTTTTACAACAATCAAATTGATATCTTTATGAGGTGAACAAATAAATTCCGGAGAATGTGTTGATAAGATAACTTGATTTTTATTTCCATCTAAAAATTCATCTAATCTATCTGAAATAACTCTTCTGCCATGAGGATGTAAATAAATCTCAGGTTCTTCTATTGCTAAAAGAGAGCCATTCGTATGAGCGATATTCCTTATATAATAACCAAACAAAGCAATTATAACAGCGCTTTGAATCCCAGAACCTTTTTCATTTAATTTACTGTTAAATCCATCATCGACATAAATTAAAACACTTTGGTAAATGTCTTGCTTTGTATCTGGGTTAAATTGAAAGCTTATTTTTGTATTTGGAAAGGCGATATGAGTATTTCCACAAGATATTTTACTCTGCAGTTCCTCAAATAATCTGTTAGATGCTTCTTTTACTTTACCAAAAGCGTTGTTCAAATCGGCGTCATCTTTTTTTACACATTCTTTAAGAAGTTTTCCATACCAAGTATAATTAGTAATTCTTAACTGATCTTTTGGATCACGAAATGAAGGAATTATCGCACTTTGTAAAAGTTCATTTCTTAAATTGGCATTAATACCAAAGAACCAGTCCGCATCGTTTGCTTTTTTGTATAAGAATAATAATTGTTTAATATATACTTCACTTTCTTTTTTACATCTGAATGCAAAAGCAAAGTTAGTCATATCTCTCAGTTCACTATTAAACCCTTTTATACAGTAAGACTTTGCGCCAATCCATTCTTTTCTAAAATCATCATCGATTCTTTCTTGTCCCTCTTCGGTAGAAAATTCGAATAAATTATCTTTGTTGGAAAAGTCAACATTCATTTTTTTATATGTTGAAGATGTTCTATCTTTAAGTTTAAAAAAAGCACCTTTTGCACCAGATAAATTCAATGATTCGCCATCTTCTCTGATTAATTCGCACCAAATAAAAATATCGTTTCCAGTCTTCCCATCAAAAAAATCATTGTCCATAATGTTTTCTGATTTCTCCCATGTTGGTGATTTTTCACCAAGAATTAAATCAATTGCTCTGATAATATTGCTATTTCCAGAATTATTTTTTCCTACAATAATATTTTTTCCCTTCCCAAATTTTAAATCCAATTTCTTAATTGAACGATAATTCTCTATGTATAAACGTGATAAGTACATCCTTACTCCACTTTATTAAAATTCTCAACGACCGCGATCTCTTCAGGCGTCAGGTCGTAGAGTTTATAAACAAGCTGGTCGATCTCTTTTTCCAGGATTTTTACGCGGGCTTGTTTTTCAGGGGAGTCGAGGTAATCGGGGGAATTGGTGAGGGAGAGGATTTGATCGACTAATCCAACGAATGGCATTTGTTCTTTATAGGAAATATTTTTTATCGGTATAGTCTTTAGAAATGAAATCGGATATTTTAATGAACCTTCAGGGATTCTGGCAATATAAAATTTCAGCAAATGATATACATTCAACAATGGACTATTTAAAATAGACATGATATATTTTGGGTTGTATTCCAATGTATTATTGATAACTGCTGAATGAACTCCAACCAAAATGCCAATGCCATCATCATCCAAATTTACAGAAAGTTTCTGAGCCACTCCCCTTATTATTATTTTTTTATTTATAAATGAGTCCTTTGTATTATCACTAAGAGTACAACCTTTTATGTCCAAAAAAGGATTATAAAAATCTCTCTTATAAAGTCTGGCTTTTGTTCCCCATGTGAATAAATACCGGTCAATAAAACCATTTGTTGCAATCCTAATTCCACCATCAAATTTTCCTTCTCGGATAAATTTACTTATTGACCAATAATCAAAACCCATTACACCTGTTCTAATTTCAGCTATCTCCTCAAACCTAAAAGAATTTAAGAACAGCTTATTTATAATTTCTTGATTCGATTCTGATATATGAATCTCAAAAATATTATTTTTACCAGAATATAAGTCTTTAGTTTTTCTTTTTATTAACTTAATATTAGGTAAATTTTCTATATCATTATCTCGCAAAATGGAAATCTCTGTATAATCTTCAACAGATGGATCTTTATTTTTTAAAATTGTTTTTCCTGATGATGAAGGCCCGAAATCTTTAGCCAAATCCACCTTGATCGTTAAGATGTTTCCATCCACCGACATTTCAACGCTCTTCATATTTTTATTCACATCCTATATATCAATAAATTGTATTAAGAATTCATCATCTCTTAAGCGAGAATCTCGGATTCGTATCTTTCTCCCTTCAATTTCATTAACCTTTCTATACTGCTCTTGTGTCGTGTCTTTTGGTCATTGAACGCCACAAGCAGATAACAAAACTATAAAGGAAATTTTATTTAATCTCTACCCTTTTCCCATCCTCAGCCAGCACTACCTTATATCCTTTCAGTTTCTCATGAAAGAACTCCGGATTTTCACTATGCACCAGCACAACAATCTCAGGCTCTATCTCCTCTACAATTCTCAGAAGTTCTCCTGCCGAGGCGTGCCCCGAAGCATGATATCCCCTCTCGAACTCAGGAATTTCCCCCCCATCCCTCTCAACTATCTTAAATCCCCTGACCCTGAACTTGAAAAATCGCAGCCAGTCCCAGAGCCGCCTGAAATCTATGACATGCTCTTCACTGTGTGCCTCGCTGCTTGAATAAATATACATTCTGCCAGCGGATTTTATATCTAAAATATGCTTCATCTGTCGTTTACAAATTTTAACCAAATCAGTGTTTTAATTCGCTTTTTTAAACCACAACCCACATTAAAAGGCACATTCTATTAGTGAATTAGTGACCGGAAACTTCCTATCTTGCTTTTTTCCTTATGCCGGTCACCACCCCAGTCTAACACGGGTTCAATATTAGAAATTTTAAAGTAAAACTTTGTTTTATTTTCTATTTGTAAACCACAATCCACATTAAAAAGCAGGATTATATTGGATTTTACACTCATTGTAAAGTCGAGGATTACATGTAAATGAGAGGAAAGAACATGAACAGAAAACAAAAACACATGCTTGGCATCGGGATTGTGGCTGTATTAATAATATACCTTGGAGCTCAGAGTTTCAGCGACGCCCTCTCATTTTACTATGAAGTCGGCGAATTCGTGCAGAAGGCGGATTCATTAAACGGAAAAGTGGTGAATGTAAATGGTACTATAGTAAAAGGTTCTACAATATGGGAACCAGAAAAAGCCAGACTTACATTCAAACTTGGAGACAACAATGGCACTGTCACTGTAGTATCAAATGAAGGCATGCCTGGGAATTACAAAGAAGGCATCCCGGCAGTTGTAACCGGACTCTTCATAAACAATACTTTTCAAGCAACCCAGGTAGTAACAAAATGTCCATCAAAATACGGCGGAGATCTTGATCATAGCAGCCATAACGAAACATATAACGAAACATAAAGGAGAATTTTAATGGAAATAGGAGAAACGGTATTAATCATCGCACTGGTATTGAGCGTGTATGCGCTTGCAGCTCATATAATCGGGATATGGAGAAAGAAAAACGACCTTTTCGACAGCGCAAGGATCGCAATCATCGGAATAGCAGTACTCACAACTATCGCATCCATCTGGCTTTTCAATCTCTTCATCACGCGCAACTTCCAGTATGAATATGTAGCCATTTATAGCAGCATGGACCTGCCGATGGCTTATACAATCTCTGCATTCTGGGCAGGAGCAGATGGGTCGCTGCTGCTGTGGGCATGGTTGATATCCATTTACATCGCTGTAATCGCAGCGCGTAAGAAATCCTATGATAACCTGATGAAACATGCAATGCCTGTAATCCTTATCACCCTCACCTATTTCTTCTATATGCTGCTGACAGTATCCCGTCCTTTCAGGATGCTTGATCTCATGCCCGTGGACGGGAACGGCTTAAATCCACTGCTCCAGGATCCGGGAATGTTCTTCCATCCCCCAACGCTTTTCTGGGGGTACGCTGGGGTAATAATCCCGTTTGCCTTAATGGCAGCCGGCATTTATCTTGCAGATGATAGCTGGATATACCGCGCACGGCGCTGGGCTCTCTGGGCATGGCTTGGGTTAGCTCTTGGCAACATGTTCGGAAGCTACTGGGCATACACTGTGCTCAACTGGGGAGGGTTCTGGGGCTGGGACCCTGTTGAGAACGCATCATTTTTGCCGTGGCTGACGTTGACAGCGTTCTACCACAGCACCATGATACAGGAGCGCAAAGGAGGAATGAAGTTCTGGAATATCCTGCTCATTCTTTTCACATGGGAGCTCACGGTATATGGCACACTGCTCACTCGAAGCGGCATCATCGCGTCAGTCCACACGTTCGGACAATCGATCACTGCGCCGTATTACATCAACTATATGATCGTGGTGCTTGCAGCCACTGTTGTACTTATAGCATGGAAATACAACTCAATAAAGAGCAAGAAGGTCTTTGAATCATTCGTATCGCGTGAGGCAAGTTTCCTCTATAACAACTGGATATTCATCGCTGCGGCTGCATCAGTGCTGTGGGGAACAACATATCCACTGCTCTCAGAGGCTTTCCGCGGATACAAGGTAATGGTAGGTCCAAGTTTCTACAACCAGATAAATGTCCCGCTTGGCATAGCCCTTCTTTTCCTTATGGCTATATGCCCACTTATTGCATGGAGGAAAGCATCGGTTTCTCATCTTAAGAGAAATTTCTCAAAACCATTAGCAGCAGCAGTAATTGCAATGGCTATCGCATTTGCCATTGGTATCCGTGATTTCTATGCTCTTTTTGTAGCAATTGCAGGCACTGTACTTGTCGCATCCACTCATTTTCTGGATATATCCAGGATAGTGAACAGGCAGAAGAAGCTCGAAGATGCAGGGCTCTTAAAGAATATTTCAAGAGCGTTCATGAACAACCGCCGCACATTCGGCGGCTACATGTGCCATCTTGCCATCCTTATGATCATCGTCAGCGCCACTGGTGCAGTAGTATATGAGCAGGCGCAGACCTTCAACATGCGAGTTGGCGGCACATACAGCGTGGGTGATTACGATTTCAAGCTTACGAGTATCGACCAGTATGCAAAAGACAATAAAGATGTACAGGCGGCATATTTTGATGTATATAAGAACGGCGAGATCGTCAAGAGAAAGGCTGAAGCGCGCATGTACTATTATGCAAAGCAGGACAGTACAAATGTCAAACCAATGGCTTACACAGTGGGTATAGATGACCTGTATTTCTCAGCCCAGGCTATCACATCTGATAGCGCCACTGTGAAAATCAAAGTTATGCCCATGATGTTCCTGATGTGGATAGGGGGATTCTATGTGCTCATCCTGGGGATCATAATATGCATTTCAACTGTTGTTCCGATACGCCAAAGAACAATATCTGATAATATAAATATAGATCAAAATGTACAAAAAACAATTACTGCGGAGAGTGTTTATGAAACATAAAATAATTGCGATCTGGTTTTTCCTGCTTGTATCAACAGTGCCAGTGCTGGCTTTGACAGAGGAAGATATCACAGCAAACCTGAACTGTCCTGACCAGGGAGGGTGTACCATGATCGTTATTGACTGCACATGCCCGAGTTCGCTTGAGATAAAAGATAAAGTGCGGGCAATGCTTGACCAGGGACTTTCTGAAAAAAACATCTACAATAACCTTATTGCAGAATATGGAAAAGGCATCCTTGCAACACCGCCTAAAGAAGGGTTTGACTGGATAGTCTGGCTTGCTTTACCAGTCGGGGTCGTTGTAGGCGGGGGTGTAGTCTATAAAATTAGCAGAAAAAGAATGGATGAAAACGAAGAATTTGATTACGAATATGAAAAATTTTTGCAGGAGAGAGAAAAACATGAATAAATTATTCTCAATTTTTATTATACTTGTCATTTTTGCAAGCACTGCTTCTGCGGCAGAGATAAGCGGCAGTGTTGTATCTCTCGAAAAAAAGCTTGCTGACCAGAAAGTTGCATTGAGCAGAGTTAACACAACGCAGAGCGCTGAATCAGGTATTATTTATAACTTCATACCA
Source organism: Candidatus Methanoperedens sp. (assembly GCA_033854095.1). Taxonomy (GTDB): domain Archaea; phylum Halobacteriota; class Methanosarcinia; order Methanosarcinales; family Methanoperedenaceae; genus Methanoperedens. The sequence continues at coordinate 9,590 of JAWOKW010000304.1, forward strand.
TTATCAAATACAATAACAGATCAAAATGGAAATTATGTTTTTAAGGATATTAACGATGGCATGTACCGCGTCAATGTGACCTACAATGATATAACGTATGGAGAAAATATCGATCTAAAAGGGAATACCATATTGGATTTCAATCTCTCTGAAAATATCGAGGGATATGTGCAGAAGGCGAATAATAGTCTTGCAGGTGTACATGTTAGCCTCGTGGATGAAACAGGGATCGAGGTGATGAGCACTGTTACCAATAAAAGCGGGAAATACTCGTTTAACATGATCAATGCAGGAAAGAGTTATCTTGTGGTGGCGAATTATACTGACGTACCCTACACAAAACAGGTGAATGCATCAGAAAACGCCAATTTCACAGTTTACGACTCAACTAAAGAAGGAGATGTTCTCACCGTGAAAATTGACCACATTGTCCTTTCTTCTGCGTCGAACGGTATAAAAGTTGATGAATATGTTGAATTTATGAACACTGGGGATAAAGTTTTCTATAGCAAAGACCGTGCATTCGTTGGTATCTCAACACCAGAAGGTATTACAAGATTCCAGACAGATGCAATGGAATGCTGCCTGCAAAGAGAAAAAGATGCAGCCTGGATAGACCCTATGAATCCGATTTTACCTGGCGGCACATACACAGTGCAGATAGAATATGTTTTTAATCCTGAATCTTCGAATGACATATTTTACAAAGATATGATCTATAATACATCATACATCACACTGCTATCTGACAAAAAGAACGGCTTCGGGATTGAAAGCAATTCCACAGAAAAAGAAATAATCCCAAACGAGGGAAAAGAGTTCGAAGTATTAAGCTTCATGAACGTTCCAAAAGACCAGAGACTTGATATCCAGATAACAGGATACGTTCCATCAAAGACAGGCAGCGGCGGAGACTTCAGTAACCTCATTCCTGTGGTTGCTGTGGCGTTGATAGGAGCGGTTTCCTACCCGTTGCTCAAAAACAAAATCGGCAGAAAGCCAAAACGGCGATTTGTTAAAACAGTGCCTGCCATGAATACATCTATTGATGAGCCGCAGCAAGCGACTGATGTTGTCTCGAAGCCTGATGTTGTTTCAGAAAATGCTGTTGAGAAAAACATAAGTGAAATGTCGTTCGATGAATTGCTTGTTGAAAAGAATGCTGCATTCGAATCAATCCTTGCTCTTGAAAATAAATGGAATGCTGGAGAAATTTCTGAAAAAGAATATAAGGAACTGAAGAAGGAACATAAACAAAATGCAACGCTTGTCATAAAACAATTGAAAGAAGCAGCATTAAACCTTGACCTGGCTCAGCCTGTACCTGTACTTGAAAAGACGATAGCACATATAGGCGACATAGATATTCTGGAAGAGCTGCTGGAGCGAGAAAAAGAAGGAGAGAACAGGGTAGAATTAAAGGGGATTATTGAACAGAGGATAGATGATATCGAACGCAATGAATAAATTTAGAGAATGCAGGGATACCTGCATCTCTGTTCAATGATCTCCTCCCGATACGAGGAAAGTGATGTTCAGGGTAATTATGCTTTTTACGCTTCTAATATCAGGAATTAAACCTGTAATGGCAGATGATGATATGACCTCTGACCTGATATGCCCCTGCGAATGCTCTATGGTTATTTCAACATGCGATTGCGCCACAGCAATACAGGTCAAAAAAGAAATTACTCAGATGAAGGAAAATGGTTTTTCTGAAAAACAGGTATTTTCAGCACTTCAGGCAGAATACGGAAAGGAGATCCTTGCACATCCTGAAAAAACAGGTCCACTGTCATTATGGGTTGGCGGTGTAGCATTAAGCATTTTATTTGTGTTTCTCGGATACGTTTTTATTAGAAAACCGAAACTGAAGGAGGCTGTACCTGATATAAAAAAATATGAACAGAGATTTGAAGAAGAATATCAGAAGTTTGTTTCAGAGGAGGAAAAGTGACAATCGCTTTGATAGGATACATTTCTGTGTTCATAGTAATTTTTTATTTCACAGGTATAGCCTCTGCACAGGCTGATGAGAATAATTCAATTGGTGGACATGCCCTGACCAATCAGAGCTACGATATAAGGGTCGTTCTCGACCATATTTTCATTTCAAAGAAAAACGATTCTTTTGAGATATCTGAGATCGTTGTATTCAGAAATGAGGGGCAGGAGATCTACTACTCCAGGGATAACCATACATTCTTTGCCATATCGACCCCGCTTGATGCAAAAAATCTGAAAACCCAGGTAATGGAGTGCTGCCTTGTGCAGGAAGAAGGAATGGTATTTATGGACCCGATGCAGCCGATTGCAGAGGGCGACAGCTTCGAGATGCAGATATCGTATGCATTGATTCTAAGGGGTTCAGAATATATGTTCAATAAAAGTGCAGTATACAATACCACATCTCTTTTGATGTACGTTGATAAAAAAAGTGGAATAAGCATAGAAGGATCGAATGAGACGCTGGTACTTGCAGGAAATGAATACAACATCATCACGTTTAATGACCTCAGAGCAGGGGAAATGATCAGAGTTCCAGTTAAAATAGAAATACAGCAGGAACCTGAATATCTATACGCAGGAATCGGAGTGTCCTCTTTATTTTTAACAGGTTTAGTTTATCGTTTCAGGGGAAAAATCATCAGAAGAAGGAAAAAAGAGTACACTCTGGAAGAACTTGAGAACGAGAAAAGGAAGATCTTCCAGGCTATTTATAGATTTGAAAAAAATGTAGGGCCTGAGAGATCTGAAGAATTCAGGATATTGATTGAAGAATACAGGCGGAAAGCAATCCAGATTTTTATTAAAATCGATAAATTAAAAGAGGGTAATCAGGAGGATTAAGAATGTCAGTATCAAAAAAATCTAAAGGAACGTTATTGAAAGAAAAGCAGGGAAAAAAGCTGCCATACATGAGCATTTTATTCGTGATGATCATTATTGCGATTTTCAGTGGCTCGATATACCTTATCATGAGCAAATCAGCATCGCTTGAGCCTGTGAACAAAGATGCCATTAAAATGACCATAACCATGACAGGCTTTGAACCAAACATAATCAGGGCAAATGTAGGGCAGCCTGTAACAATAAATCTTATCAACCCTGATAAATCCCAGTATGCACGGAACTCTCATAGTGGCTTGAAGGAAGAAAAATGGCAATCGACCCACAGACATTAACGCTTCCACTTGTGCTCACGGCAGGCTTAATTGATGGCTTTAACCCATGTGCATTTGCAGTCCTGTTGCTGTTCATAACATTTACCATGGGCATGCTCCAATTACAGACCAATTACAGGTATGGGTTAATGAAAGTGGGTTCGATTTACATTAGTGGTATCTTCATAACATATGTGTTAATAGGCATTGGTCTCCTGAGCGCTATATCCTTTTTTTCCACGACCCATGCTGTAGGTAAAGCTGCAGGTTTTATTTCAATGATACTTGGCGTTTTTATAATGAAGGATTTCTTCATACCACGCAGTTCTCTTCTTTCAATACCTGAAAACATGCACACATCAATAAACGGCTGGATAAAGCGCACCACAGCGCCAGGTGTATTCGGTGCAGGCGTCCTTGTTGGTCTTTGCACAGTCCCGTGCAGCGGCGGCATATATCTTGCGGTCATAGGTTTGCTCTCATTGCAATCCACGCTTGTCCAGGGCATACTGTATCTGCTGCTTTACAACCTGATGCTTATCGTACCGCTCGTAGCTGTGCTTCTTGCCTCATCGAACAGGATCGTGGTAGATAAAATGATGGCATGGCAGTCAAGGAACAAAACAAGGGTGAGACTGTTGATGGGTTCATTCATGATAGCTATGGGATTTGTAATACTGTTGATAATATGATAAGGAAAATTATATATGAAATCAAATTATGTTTTTAGTGCAATTGTGATTGCAGCGATCTTAATAATAGTAGTGTACATTCTATCCACAGGCGCACAAACAATAAACAAAATGCCTGGAGAAAAACCAAACTGGAATACTACCGAACCAGCGAAACCCGAGCTTCCTGAATTTGCCCAGAAAACACTTGAAGCCAGGGACAGGCTGATGACAGGCTCTTCGCTCAAAGATGTGAGAACGAAAATTGATAATGAGTATTCAGGCAGGGGTGTAGGAACAAATACGTCACTGCCGCCATGAAATACTTACTTTACATCAAACGTAAAGTACATATATTATAAAACGTAAAAAGGAGAAATGATAAATATGCAAATAGATCCAATCTGTGGAATGCAAGTAGATGAGAATACAGCACAGTACAAATCAGAGTATAAAGAAAAGACCTATTATTTCTGTGCTCCCGGATGTAAAAAAGCATTTGATTCTGAGCCTGAAAAATACCTGAAAAGCGGATCCGTTGGTATGGGTGATAAAAAGCCCTGGTGGAAGTTCTGGTAACTATCAATAAAAAACGAGGGAATTTATATGAGAATATTTGGAATTATAATAGCGCTATCTATATTGACTTCGGTTGCTATCAGCGGATGCATATCAGGAGGTGATAAACCTTCGGCTGATTTATCGGAGCCGAGAGAAAATTCTGAAGCTGGAATAAAAATAACGGCAACCTATCTTCCTGATATCACTGATGCCACAGCTTTTGAAATCCAGGTCACTGCCCATAAGAATTATAACGATGACTTCAGGAATAACTCTTACCTTCGGGATCCCAGTGGCAAAATCTATCTACCTCTATCTTATGAGGGTACAGGCGGACATCATGCAAGAGGTACACTTAGTTTTCCTAAGATCGAAAGCAATAGATTTAAACTTGTGATCAAGGACGTTGCAGGAGTAAATGAGAGAGTCTTTAATTGGTAGGTGTATATCAGGTATCAAAAGCCTTTTAAGAAATCCGTATATTTTCGCAGCAGCTACAGGGGTACTTGTAGTACTTTTCAATATCTCTATCGCCTCCTTAGCAGAAGGTTCAATTGAAAAAGGATATCAGGTATTTCTCAGTAACGGAATATTTGTTTACCTGATTCCAGCAGCAGTCGGCATCCAGATGGGGCTTTTCAGGTATCACAGGAACCTGACTGCTGAGAATAAATTATGCGGTTCTGAAAAAATGGGAATGGCAGGTTCTGCCACTTCATCGCTGACAATGATAGTATGCTGCCTGCACCATGTGAGCGACCTGCTGCCTGCGGTTGGTTTTATACTTGCTGCGTCTTCATTCCTTATCCAGTATAAAGATGCCATACTCACAATCGGATTGCTGGCGAACATGGCAGGAAGTGCTTACATTGCGAGAGCAATCCTGAAAGACAGGTCGATTATTGCAGAAGCGAAAAGATCCACGACCTGACAGGTGAAATCATGAAAAAAATTTATATTGTAATTATCGTGGTTGCTGTACTGGTAGTATCTTTTCTATATCTGTCAGATTCCAGAAAAAGCATCTTCACAGAGAGAATCGGCGACATGACGCTGACAAGATACGAGACTGGCGAGG
>JAWOKW010000305.1:0-3178 GCA_033854095.1 Candidatus Methanoperedens sp.
ATCGTAATATCAGAATTGAATGGTGGGAGGGTAAAAGATGTCCTGGTCAAGCCTTGAGGAACTCATCAAAGATATGATGGCTCTGTTATATGGGAATGAGCCTGACCCCATGTTCTCAGAAGTGGTACAATGAGCAGGGTCAGAACATTCCTGGCGAACGCTATTTATCGATTAGCAGGCTGTACCGCGCGGCTCTTCAGCGCGCCCTTAATGACAATAGCACAGCCACAGTGCAGCAATAGCAGATCAATACAACCACGAAAAAGAGCAGTTCGGGGAGAGATTGTGTCACTCTATTCTCTCCCTCGCCTCCTGTATTCAGGGAGGGATTATATGAAGCGTATCAAATGCGCTGCCGTAGAAAAATACTGTGCTGGTGAAGTTCACGAGACCTCGCATTGTGTCAGCAGATCAATGGCTATCACTGAGATGAGTTGAAATGCAATCAGTCAGAGTTTTCGTAGATTCAAGTGAAATGCACTCAGATGTGGTAAAGGCACTTCAAAAGCAGGACATTGAAATCGAGATCACGACTCTCGAAGTGGGAGATTATGTGACAAGCGGAAGGATAGCATTCGAGCGCATGACCATTGACGGTTTCTTAAAATCTCTTTTCGAGGACAGGAAATTGTTCGGCCAAATAGAAGTCATGGCACGCAGCTGCGAGCGTCCAGTATTGATCATCGAGGGAGAAGACCCGTTCCTATCAGGTCGAACAATCAATCCAGGATCAATCCAGGGTATTCTCAACACAATAACTGTCCCTTTCAGAGTTCCAATTGTCTACACATTGAATGAAATTGAGACCGCTGATGTTATCGCAAATATAGCTAAGAGCGAGCGAAATGATGATAAACGCCCTTTCAAGAATCACCTTTCACCTGCAGAAACAAAGGAGTGTATGATCGCCTCTATACCAGAAGTGGGTTCGCTTGCAGCCAGAAATCTTCTCACTTATTTTGGCAGCGTGGAGAAGGTGATCACAGCTTCACATGATGAACTGATGAAGGTCGATCTTGTATCTCCTGAAACCGCAGATAGGATCAGGGAAGTGGTGAGCGGTGTCTATTGAACTCAAATAATATAAAAATTGTGATACTGTGGGAATCGAACAGTTGAACGAGGCTATCAAACTCACCAAAAAAGGCTGGGTGATCCATCCATTATCAAGTCCGAAGGATTCTGGACAAAGTCCAGGAAAGAAGCCTGTACTGAATGGCTGGCAGAATCTGAAGAAGGCTACAGAAGCTGAACTGAGAAAATGGTTTGAGAGAACTGATAATAACGTGGGACTTGTCCTGGGCAAAGAAAGCGGGATAATTGTAATCGACCTTGATAAGTTCGATTGGATCGATGCGCTTTTCCCTCCTGAACAGAAGATTATTGATAGGACATTGAGAACAGGTAGAACAGAAGGTAGAGGTCATGTTTATTTCAAATATACTGATAAGGTCAAGAACTTGAAGCTTCATGAGTTCGGGATTGAGATACTTACTGACGGCAGCCAGGTAGTTATCCCTCCCTCGGTTCACAAAGAAGGTCAGCAGTACAAATGGCTGCTGCCAGAAGGGGCAGACATTGAAACTTTTGAGCTTCCTGAAATGCCGCAAACTGTCATTGATTTCTTCTCGCAGTTGAAATCACTGGAGGGGAAAATAAAAGGCTGCCGCACATGCTTCAGGTGGATAATAAATCAGTCAAGGAATGCGATGCACGGCAAAGACGGACGCAGGCTTATGCTTGCAACTGCGACAGAGTTGAAAGCCCAGCATGTGTCACTTGAAGAGTTCAGGCTGTATGCAAAAAAGGTGTATGGAGATGATTACGATCCCAGGCGCACTGCAAATGAGTGGAAAAATGTTGATGAAAAGAAAACATGGAAATGCGACACCATCCGAAAGAACTTTCCTGAAGTATTGGAGCTGTGCAAGACCTGTTCTAAAAAGAGCATGGATAAGGACTGCTTGGATATCGAGACCACGAAAAAGGCTATCAAGATAATGACCGCTGGCGATCCGATTGGATACATACTTGATACATGGAACAAAATCCATTCTGGAGACAGACAGTTTGGTTATATCCTGTTATGCAGTTCTGTATGCAGCAGTATAACTGCAAGCGATGGTTTATCTATAAACGTCAGTGGGGATTCAGCAGGTGGGTCCCATGCATGCAGGTCAATGCTGCATCTTATCCCGCGGGAATGGTGGGTAAGGACAAGCCTGAGAGATAAGGGGATATTTTATTCAGATTCAATTCAGCCTGGCATGATCTTCTTTTCTGACGATGTGGAAATGTCGGATGAAGTCAGGATGATATTCAAGAACAGCATCAGCGATTTCCAAGAACAGACAGGGCATGAGGCTGTCAGCACTCAGAGGAAAGCAGAGTTTCTCAAAGCCCCGCCAAGGCTGACCTGGTGGCTCACATCAGCCGATGATACAGGTAACGAGGGAGTCGAGAGACATTACCTGAAGATCGTGATAAAAGGCGATGAGCAGAGATTAAAGACCATTTCAGATAGATTGCAGAAGAGAAGGCAAAAGGGTGAGGAGAAGTATCCAGAATATCCCGAAGTGAAGATATGCAGAGCGATATTCAGGGAGCTTAAATCGAAAAAAGAAAAGGTCGTTTTTAATTTCAATATCAGGTTCAAAGAAGGTCTCAGTATCGATACGCAGAGCATCATTTATGAACTGCTGCTGGCAACTGCGCTCATGAACAAGTATCAGAGGCAGAGAGACGATGACGGCGCTATAATTGCCGCAAGGGAAGATTTTAAGACAGTAGTTGATAATTTTGCAGCGGTCAGCGATGCTCAGGTAAGCAGGCTTACGAAGTCAGAGCTTATGGTGGCAAGATACCTCAAACAGATGGGATGCAGGGTATCAAGCAACACGATCCAGGAATATTTCAGGAAGAGCAGGCAGTGGGTCTTGCAGGTGATGAACGGAAAGAACGGGGATGGCGGGCTGCTAAGTAAAATGCCGAACTTAATAGAAGAAGATGTGATAGCGAAAGACGAGATAGAGAGCGTCCATAAGAAGATGTACAGGTTTGTCGGGGAGTGGAACGATCTCGACATACATGAAAAAATCGCTGAAATAATTGAATGATTCTGCAGGCTTTCGAATTTTAAATGCTGAGCTTCGCTGATGCCAGATATTTCCCCTTCGCT
>JAWOKW010000306.1:0-2976 GCA_033854095.1 Candidatus Methanoperedens sp.
TGAATGGCACAATACAGGCGCCCTGCCCCGCAGCCGCCGATGAAATCCGCAAGCATGCTCGCTTTATCATCCGTTTCGCCTGCCCCAAAGTGCGCCGCAGCAATGATATTCTTCGATTTGCTCATGCATACCCTTGCAAACTGAGGAGCTGTGGTCATCACTTCCACACCCCCGCTTTTAAGCCGCCTGTACAGGAGCTCTAAAAGCTTTTCCCGCATTGCGGGTGTAAGGTCCATATCCCTGATATTCACCGCATTTCCTGTGGGAATGAAATTAAAAGCAAGAAACCTCTTTGTTCCTAACTCCTGTGCAAGGTCGATAAGCGCGTTTACCTCTCCGAAATTATATTTTGTGATAGTGGATGCAAGACACACAAAAAGTTCATCTTGCGCGACGGCATTTTTTATCCCATCGACAGTTTTATTCCATGCACCGGCGGCACCTCTGAACCTGTTATGGATCTCAGGGGTTGCAGCATCAAGACTTATCTCGAGGTAATTCACGCCGCACTCCACCAATCTGTCCACGTTCTCTCTGGTGAGGAGAGTCCCGTTGGTGGCAAGGCTTACATACATGTTTTTACCGGATGCATAGGATGCCACTTCAAAGAAATCAGGTGCCATAAGAGGTTCACCTCCGGAAAAAGCGATCGCAACAACATCGTTTTCTGCTAACTGGTCTATTACGGCCAGCTTTTCATCAAGAGTAAGCTCATCCGGCAGCGGCCTGGCTGCGCTCTGGTAACAGTGCTGGCATCGCAGGTTGCAGGCGCTTGTGTAATTCCATACAACAAGGAAAGGTGCAGCAAGCCTGAAAGGTCTGTTAACGCCGTATCTCCCGATGCTGCGCATGACGTTCATCAGTCCTCTCCTGGCGGGCGGGTAGCTGAAATACTCCTGCATCGCCTTTTTATCAGCACCAAATACGGTCCGTCCAACCCCAAGGAGGGCATGGAGAGGCGCAGCTTTAATCCTTCCCAGAAGAGAGGATTTGCCAATGCCGCAGTAACCCAATAGCGCTTCCTCAAGAATGCTGGTTCCGTTTTTCTTTTTCGATAATCTGTTGATAATAAATCTGCTTAGAGGATTGCCCAGGGAATATTCAACAGCAAGAAAGATACTTACGTCATCTATGTTATCTCTAGTCATACTAACCCCATTATAATATATTTGGATAACTGGACTTAAGGATTACTGTCAGAATATACTATGGAGGCTGCCAATCCGTGGGCTAGCCGCTTTCACCCGATTGTATTTTTTACTCTTGCACGATTTTAATAAAACCTTTAAAGGAGTTACAATATAAATCGGAAGAAAATAATATCAATCTCAATTTATTCAATAAAGAATTGAAAGCATTATGAATTAAACTAACATCAGTACCGATGAGGAAAAGAGATATCTGGGAATGAGCTGGTGAAGATACTATCAGCCATTCCCAGACATATCTACCATCTGTGCTTCACTGCGAAAGTTATCTTTGTACCAAATGTGGAAATCATACTCTTTTTTCTTAAGCTTGTAAATAAGTTTCTTTCTATCAACATAATTATGGCAGTTTATCCACATTCTGCAAGGACATTTCCTTATTTTGCACCCATACTCAGCCATAAACTAATCTTACCCCCCCAACAGTATAATTGTAATTGTCTATTATTTATAGTATATAAAAGTTATGATTGAAGATAAATTTTTTATATCAGTTCATATTCCGGAGGATTGGAGGTAAAATAAGCGAAATAAATAGGATATGGAGACTGAATGTTTTGAGCTGCCATTGTAATAGTCCGATGACATGAAACTTATCATAGCTTCTCCATCCATCCCCATATCTATAGGCAACATTGCCCTGGTCTCTTAGCTATTCTGATGAGGATTCTGAGGATTCTGCTTTCTCGGCTGCTGCAGATTTCTTAGGTTGTGGAGCCTTGCGTTCTAATAACTCCTCCTCGAACTTCCCCTGCCTCTCTTCCTCTTCTTCAGAGAGTTCTGGTTTCTTGCCCTTTTCTTGGTATTTTTTAGCCTTTTTGGCTAATTCTTCTGTATCTTCCACATAGTGCTCTTCTGGTGTTACCATTCTCTTTCACCCCCTCTCTATTAAGTTTATATTTAATTTTGTTTTCAATCTCAGTTTCCATTATGCTCCCTCTCAGGAGCTAAAGGAAACTTTGAATGAATTTTAACTTCTTCTGTAATCTTTTTGTAGCTGCTATTGGAATGATTGCTGTGTAGCCTTTCATTTCCGTTACATACCCACTTTCAGCCCTATAATATGGATATGTTGTGCCAATATTTATATCTATACTATACCAAGAAGTTATCCAGAACCGTTAGCAGTTATAGCCTACCGATAATTTTTGTTGGTGGATATATCTAAACGGCTTACGCGTGAATATATTTTTGGAAGGAAAAACGGTTATCATCTGCTCCTGTAGGTACCTGAGGGCGTTTAGTTTAAATAATATCAATTCAAATACATCATTTGTGGGTTTACTGTAGAAAGTACCGTGAGGTATAATGTGCATCGGCTAATTAGCATTCGCTAACTAATGCCTTAGTTACCTTACGGTAATACGAACTTTAGAATTAAATTTATTTAATAAGGGATTAGGGGAACATGAACCAAACTAAACTCAGTACAGATGAGGCAAAAAAGACATCTGTGGATGAGCTGATGAAAAGGCTCTCATCGAGTAAAGGGGGAATTTCTGATCAAGAAGCAAAAAACCGGCTTCAACAGTACGGTCCTAATGAAATCACTAAAAAGAGAGAGAGCAAGCTTACCAAATTCTTAAAATATTTCTGGGGACCGATCCCCTGGATGATAGAAGTCGCTGTTATCCTATCTGCAATTATAAATCATTGGGAGGATTTCGCAATTATCTTAGCATTATTGCTGATAAATGCAGTCGTAGGGTTCTGGCAGGAGAATAAGGCTGAGAATGCCATTGAGCTATTAAAGAAAAAGCTTGCGTTG
>JAWOKW010000307.1:0-8802 GCA_033854095.1 Candidatus Methanoperedens sp.
GAACTTCTCAGGGAATTTCAATGCGATGCTGGCATGAAAAAAAAGTCGACTTCCCAGATACCTCTCTGCTGCAATCCTGCCTTCTTCAACCTGTTCAAAAGAGTTTTGTCAACATGCATTGCCAAAAAATCCTCTCTTTCAGGAGGCAAAGGTTCCATCCACTTATCCTTCCATGAAATACCCCCATCCTGCTTTATTGGCACTCGAACAAAAAAATGACCTCTTAAAGGGGGAACGAGCATCCCATGATCATTTTTAAAGCGTAGAGATACTTCCATTGCCTGCTGCAGCGCAAGTGTGAGGAACCTTGCCTCTTCACCCGTCAGATACCATGGAACAAATCCCGGTGTATAGTTTCTGAAAAGTGGCCAGGCGTTGGCTCCCCTGAACTTCAAACCCAGGGTTTTTATCTGTTTTAGGTCTTCTTTCTGCAAATATTTTCTATCCTCGAATGACGCCATCAGGCATTTCTGAACATAGAGGGCTTCGTCAGGGGATTGAGAAAATTCACCTGATATGATTCTCAGTAATACTTCCAGCCCCTCAGAGCCCAAATAAACCCCGATGGCATAATGTTCCCCAGCAGCGCCCATTATGCAGCAGTATCCTGTTTCACCGCATCGTACAGGACTTTCCAATCTTGAAGTGATGGTGCTTGGTTGGTATTCATAGTTTATATATCGAATGTATTAAGATTTATCCATTTATAAAGATTTTCAATTAGATTTCTACAATAAATATCAAATAATCGGCATATTTATAATATAAGAAAGTATCTTGGAGCGAGGAGAATTGCAATGAAGGAACAAGTCGAAGTACGATCATTAAAAGAAGGAAAGTATGTTCTCATAGATGAGGAACCATGTATAATCAAGAGCATGACCCACTCAAAAACAGGAAAACATGGTTCTGCAAAATCCAGGATCGATGCGATTGGCATATTTGATGGGGTCAAACGTTCAATCGTAGCCCCTGTCACAGATAAGATATACATCCCTATCGTGGAGCGAAAAGCAGGACAGGTCATCTCAGTTTCGGGCGACGTTGCTCAGGTAATGGATATGGCAGATTATTCCACACTTGAGCTTAAGATTCCTGACGACCTCAAAGGCAAAGTAGAGGCGGGAAAAGAGGTATCCTATCTGATTTCAATGGGAAAAATGAAGATTGATATACGCATATAGATGCATAGAACTATTTTTGCAGATGCAAACTCTGATTACGATAAGGCTCAGTATGTGATTTGCGGGGTGCCTTTTGACGGCACTTCATGTTTCAGGCGGGGAAGCAGGTTCGCCCCCCAGGAAATGAGGGACAACTCATACAATTTTGAAACATATAACCCGTTATTCGATATTGACCTGAAAGATGTCAATATCCATGATGCAGGCAATCTTGAAGTAGCGTCGTATATTGATACCACGCTTAACATGCTTTCTGTTCATGCTGAGAATTACATCGCTTCAGGGAAGCTCCCTGTAATGCTTGGAGGAGAGCATTCTCTCACACTGCCATTTGTAAAAGCCTGTAAGAAGAAATATCCCGATCTTGGAGTAGTAGTTCTTGATGCACACATGGATATGCGGCAGGAGTATGAAGGTGAACTGAACAGCCATGCGTGCATTTCACGGCATATAATCGAAGATGTGACAAAAAAATATGCTTCTGTAGGTATACGGAGCGGAGCCCATGAAGAATACGAGTATGTCAGGAAAAATAAGATAGCAGTGTTCTCTTCAGAAGATGTTTTTTCAATTGGCATTGAAAAGGTGGTCGAAGAAATCCGTGAACATATCAATGGTGCGGTCTATCTCTCAGTCGACATGGATGCCATCGACCCTGCGTATGCGCCTGCGCTTGGGACACCTGAACCTTATGGACTTACACCCCGCGACGTGCGAACAGTAATATCCTGCCTTGCGCCTGATATTGTGGGGTTTGACCTTGTTGAGATTGCACCTGCATATGATTCCGGTGGCACTGCGCTTCTGGGTGCAAAGCTTGTGCGAGATTTCATAGCATCAAGCGCAAAGGCTATAAGTTCCCGCGCAATCTCTCTGCGTTAAGTATTCGCTTTAATGCAAGTTGGTAGGCCGACCTTCTCAATCTGCACTTTTGGTCTTGGCACAGCGTGTATACATCATTGAAAGCCATTATCATAGTTTTCTTGAGCTTTTCAAGAACTTTTTCTTCCTCCCAGTAATCATTATTGAGGTTCTGGCTCCATTCGAAATAGCTGACGACAACGCCGCCTGCATTAGCAAGTATATCAGGTATCAGCATTATATTTTTATCGAAAAATATGTCATCAGCAGCTCTTGTCGTGGGGGCATTGGCAAGCTCAAGAACCAGTTTTGCTTTTACATCCTGTGCATTGTCCTTGCTAAGCTGATCTGATAACGCGGCAGGGATCAAAATATCACATTTGCAGGTCAGCAATTCCTCGTTCGTAATATTTTCGCTGCCCGGAAAATCAATGACGCTTCCAGTCTCGTTTTTATGTTTAATAACAGCCGGGATGAAAAGGCCGTCTTCTTTTATTATGCCACCTTTTGAGTCACTTACTGCGATAACAATATATTCTCTTTCATGCAAGAGGCGAGCCGCATTTTCTCCCACATTTCCAAATCCCTGTATGGCGATTAAGGCTTTGGATTTATCCAGATTTATCTTTTTCATGGCCTCTTCCAGAATATAGATCCCACCAAGAGATGTTGAGTAACTCCTTGCTTTACTGCCTCCTAGTTCAATTGGTTTCCCTGTCACCATGGATGGTATATGTTCTCCTTTTATTCGTTCAAATTCATCAAGTATCCATGCCATGATCTTTTCATCGGTATAAACATCAGGTGCGGGAATATCTTTAAAAGGCCCGATATAGTCTGCTATGGCTCGTATGTAACCTCTGGTAACACGTTCAAGTTCATTCCTGCTCAGTTCCTTTGGATTAACTACCACGCCTCCTTTCGATCCTCCAAAGGGTATGTTTGCGACAGCGCATTTTAGCGACATCAGAAAAGCGAGATCCTTGACATGATCAATGGTCAATTCAGGATGAAATCTAATGCCACCCTTGGCTGGGCCACGAGCATCGTTATAATGCACCCTGTGCCCGACGAACATTTTTATTTTCCCTGAATCCATTCTTACAGGAAAATGAACAGTAAATGCACGCCGGGGCATATCCAACAGGTCAAGTTCCTCTGTTGACAGACCGATATCTGCGTACAAATCCTCAAGTTCGCTCATTGCAAGTTTGCAGAGATTTTTATCATCTGCATGTATCCGTTCATGACGCCTTATCATCAAGTCCAACTCCTCTACTAATTATCCATGCGCTTTAATAAGGGTTCGCTTATTCGATAGTATACGTTATCTGCACAGACAGCGTTACTCTCGTCTCGCCCGGCTGGATTGGCGTGGCTGTCCCAAGTCCCTGCGCCACTATAGAAAACGGCTGCGGGAACCCGGGCTCGCTGATTGATGCAGTTCTCACGCCCGCTATCCTGACATTCAGGCTTTGAGCAAGATTATTAGCTTTCGTTTGTGCATCTTTTATAGCGTTCGCAAGCAGTTCGTTGCTGACCTGCTTTTGTTTTTCTTCTGAGACTGTGAAGGATATGCCTCCAACCTGGTTAGCACCTGCGGCTACGGATTTATCCACAATGTTGCTTAGCTTTTCAAGAGACTTTGTGGTCACCTGTACATTGTTGGATGCCGAATAACCTGATATTGTCTGTATGCTTGGTGTGCCTGCTGAAAAATTGTACTCAGGCTGGATAGATAGAAATGATGTCCGAATTTCGGCATCTGTAAGTCCCAGATTTTTTAGTGCACCTATCACTGCTGTCATTGCAGCAGCGTTTTTAGCCGAAGCTTCACCTGCGGTTTTTGCACTTGTGAGCACGCCGACGCTTATAGAAGCAGTATCAGGTACTACAAATATGGATGCAGAGCCTGATACAGAAATGAACTTTTGCTCAGGGGTGGCGATATTGAACGACTTTACACCCGCCGCTACAACAAAACTGTACATCCCTGCGGCAATCACCACAATAGCTATCGAAAGAATGACCAGCAGTACATATAATTTACTATCAGTTCCGTTTGACATAGATTTATATCTGCAACTCCTTGCAGTTATGTTGGTTTTGCTGAGAGATAAGTTTTATCCCAGATCAAATATGATCCCTCATCTTTTCAAAAATTCCCTTGCTTCTTGCTTTTTCACCGCTTACATCTGCAAATTCACGAAGGAGCTCTTTCTGCTTTTCATTTAACTTTGTGGGAACCTCCACCTTTATTTTCACAAGCTGGTCGCCGCTTCCTGATGTGTAGAGGCTCGGAAAGCCCTTTCCTCTGAGACGGAATATATGCCCATTCTGTGTGCCTGGAGGGATTTTCATCTTTGCTTTGCCGTCTAAAGTGGGTACCACTATTTCATCTCCCAGTGCAGCCTGTGTAAAGCTGATTGGGACTTCTATCAGTATATCATTTTCATGGCGAATGAAGATGCTGTGAGGTCTAACATGTATTTCCACGTAAAGGTCGCCTGGTCGTCCTCCCTTTTCTCCTGCTTCTCCCTCGCCAGTTACCCTGAGCCTTGAGCCTGTATCAACACCTGGCGGGATTTTCACCTCGATCTTGCGTTTTCTCTGTACCATGCCAGAGCCGTGACAGGCTGTGCAGGGTGTGTCGATTATATTCCCACTTCCCCTGCATGTTCCACACGTCGAGGTCGTCATGAACCTGCCAAAAGGCGTGTTCTGCGTCCTGCTCACCTGACCGCTACCTCTGCACGTGGGACATACCCTGGGTGATGTTCCAGGTTTTGCCCCGCTTCCATTACATACATCGCATGTTTCTGTTCTGGGAATTTCCAGTTCAACGGTTTTACCAGAAGCGGCTTCTTCAAAATCTATAGATAATTCATAAAGGATATCAGACCCGCGCCTTGGTCCCTCCTGCCTTCCTCCGCCAAAGAATATATCAAAGATGCTTCCGCCTCTGCCGTAACCAAATCCACCCATGCCGAAATCTCTTAAAATATCATCAAAGTCCACACCCCTGAAGATGTCCTCCTGTGAATACCGCATATCTATGCCAGCATGCCCGAACTGGTCGTACTGCTGCCGTTTGTTCTGATCTGATAATACAGCGTATGCTTCTGATATTTCTTTGAATTTTTCTTCGGCGTCAGGGGATTTATTCCTGTCAGGATGGTATTGCATCGCAAGTTGACGATAGGCTTTCTTGATGTCGTCAACTGAGGCTTTTTTATCCATGCCAAGGATTTCGTAGTAGTCGCGCTTAGTAGCCATAACTGCTTAATTATGACATTGGAATACTTTAATTTAGCTAAAGGGAGCATTAATCTCTGATAAAGATAACAATTATCAAATAGAAAGTAAAAATTGGAGGCTTGTTCGTATGAATATTTGGAAAAAATTCGATGAAAATTATTTTAAAGGAACTAAAGAACTTTTATCAATGAAATTACCCGGTGACTTTCCTATAATTTTAGATTATCTGAATCCCGAGCAAACTGATAAAATTCTAGACTTTGGCTGTGGATTTGGCAGAGTAGCAGCAGCCATATCAAAATATGGGTCACGAGTAATAGGTTTGGACATCTCAGATTATGCAATAAATCAAGCAAAAAAATTATATCCAAAAGGAAATCTTGAATTCAGATGTATAGATAGCGGAGAATTTGACTATAAACATGAATTTGATAAGATAGTTTGTTATCATGTATTGGAGCATCTAAGTCAAAATGATTCTAAAATTATATTACAAAACTTATACGATGCATTAAAAAAAGATGGGATTATCGTAATTGGTGTACCTCTGGAAGAAAATAATATACTCAGAACGGGCATTCGTCTTTTAGCAACACGTCGCTTAAAAAGAGACCCAACACATTTAAGGAGTTTTTCTCTTTATCTGATTAAGAAAGAGATAGAAGAGTCTGGTTTTAAAATTTTAAATTTATATCCTTATTCATACCATCCCCTTATTAAAATTGCTGGTATTCCAATTGCTGGTAAAAAATTACTTACATGTGTTGTTATAAAAGCGAAGAAAACTTAGAGGAATGTAGAAATATGCCAGATACAACAAGCGTAAATTTGATAGCTGAATAAAAAAGTTATTATAATGTGGGGAGGACGTCACTTCTTGTCCTCGTCCACAACTTTATATTCCGCATCGGTCACTTTTTCATCTTTCTTTTCTTCCCGCGGCTCTTCCTGCTTTGGTTGCTCTGCCTGTTGCTGTGTCTGCTGATATAATATTGTGCTTATCGCATGCATCTCTTTCGTGAGGTCGTCGATAGCGGCTTTGATCTTTGTCACATCGTCGCTTTTTATTGCATCTCTTGTTCTCTCAATAGCCTTTTCGACCTTTTCTTTCTGCTCACCTGAAACTTTATCTCCCAGTTCTTTCAGGGTATTCTCAGTGGTATAAATCAGCGTATCAGCCTGGTTCTGAAGCTCGACCTTTTCCTTTCTCTTCTTATCTTCTTCAGCATATTTTTCGGCTTCTTTTATCTTCCTGTCAATATCATCTGAAGCCATCTTGAGCGGTGCGGTTATGGTCATCTTCTGCTCTTTGCCTGTCCCCAGGTCTTTTGCAGATACATGCAGTATCCCGTTCGCATCGATATCAAAAGTGACCTCGATCTGAGGTATGCCGCGCGGAGCAGGAGGTATTCCAACAAGGTTGAACCTGCCAAGCGTAACATTATCATACGCCATCGCTCGTTCTCCCTGGAGCACATGTATCTCTACAGTGGTCTGGCTATCAGCGGCTGTAGAGAATATCTGGCTTTTTCTTGTTGGTATCGTGGTATTCCTGGATATAAGTGGTGTCATCACATGACCGAGGGTCTCAATACCAAGGGTAAGAGGAGTGACATCAAGAAGCAGGATATCTTTCACTTCACCCGCAAGGACACCCGCCTGAATTGCTGCACCCATAGCCACGCATTCCATCGGGTCAACGCCCCTTTCCACGTTCTTACCTATGTAGTCCTCAACGAATTTTTGTACGATTGGCATTCGAGTAGGTCCACCAACAAGGATAATCCTGTTAATACCACTCGGCGTAAGTTTTGCATCTGATAAAGCCTGCTCAAGAGGAGCTCTGCATCTGTCGATTACAGGTCTTACCACTTCCTCAAGTTTGGCACGCGTCAGCGTCATGGTCAGGTGTTTTGGTCCACTTGCATCAGCAGTTATGAACGGCAGGTTGATATCCGTCGATAGAGTCGTTGAAAGCTCTATCTTTGCCTTCTCTGCCGCATCCCGCAGCCTCTGGTTTGCTACCTTGTCTTTTCGAAGGTCAATGCCGTGCTCTTTTTGGAACTCCTCCGCGATATAATCCACAAGCCTGTTATCCATGTCAGTACCGCCAAGCTGTGTGTCGCCAGAGGTGGATTTTACTTCAAACACCCCTCCTCCCATTTCCATGATTGTCACATCAAGCGTACCCCCTCCAAGATCAAATACAAGGATTTTCTGGTCCCCTTTTTTATCAAGACCATATGCAAGGGATGCTGCTGTTGGTTCATTTATTATCCTTACCACCTCAAGTCCTGCGATTTCTCCTGCATCTTTGGTCGCCTGTCTCTGGTTATCATTGAAGTATGCAGGCGCCGTGATTACAGCCTTTTCGACCTTCTCGCCGAGGAAAGCCTCAGCATCCTGTTTTATCTTTTGCAGAAGAAAGGCTGAAAGCTCCTGCGGCTTATACTCTTTTCCATGAAGTTTATATTTGTAATCAGTGCCCATTTTCCTCTTAAAAGCCGTGACCGTGCCTTCAGGATTTGTCACAGCCTGCCTGCGTGCCGGTTCACCCACCAACCTCTGCCCATCTTTTGTGAATGCCACATATGAAGGGAACGCCTTGCCTCCAAGGGATATGCCTTCAGCGCTTGGTATTATCACAGGTCTGCCCCCCTGCATGACAGCGGCAGCCGAATTGCTTGTACCTAAATCGATTCCTATTATCTTTGCCATTAACTCACCTCTATTTTATGTTGTGATTCTTTCCTTTTCGATACTCTGACTTTAGAATAACGAATGACCTTGTTATTCAACATATAACCCCTTGCAAACTCTTCAAGTATTGTCCCTTCATCGCGCTCGTCTGTCAGCGTTTGCATCATAGCTTCGTGTTTATAAGGGTCAAATCTTTCACCCAGAGCTTTAATAGGGGTCAGACCATTTTTTTCAAGCACATTTTTGAATTGCTTATATATTAGCTCCATTCCCTCAATTAACTTATCCTTATTTTCTGTCTTTTTTGCGTTTTCTACCCCTCGTTCTAAATTCTCCATGATGTCTATCAGCTCTGATATGAGTTTCTCATTTGCATATTTTATAAATTCTTCCTTTTCTTTCAGCATTCTTTTTCGAAAGTTATCAAACTCCGCATTCAGACGAAGGCATCTATCTTTTTCCTCTTCAAGTTGTTTTTTAGTAATATCTAATTCTGTTATAAGTTCCGTTTCATGGGGTGCTGGAGCCTCAATTTCTTTTGCTTCAGTTTCGGATAGTTTGCCCTCAGTTTCTTTCTCGCCTGTATCTTCTTTGTTCGCCATCAGACAACTCCTCAACCTGACATAGGGCGGATTAAACAGTTGTATCTAATTCTATTTAATATTCAGTCCTCTCCAACCTCAGGAGCCTGGATCCCGTCGTAATAATCCGCAGTATGCTCTGGCTTGACATCCATCATGCCTGTTTCCTTCGCCATCAGGATATCGTTAATGCGAAGAATCATGACAGCAGCATCTGT
>JAWOKW010000308.1:0-7035 GCA_033854095.1 Candidatus Methanoperedens sp.
TGACCGTAGATCTTCCCAATATTTAACTGACCTTATAAAATAGATTAGGGACATCCTCATAAGAGAGTTATAGACGTGTACTTCATCAAAAACAAAGTTGTAAGCGGTGAGGATGTTTTTCATTGCAGCTTCACCAGTTCTTCCACCATGAAATAGAGATATCAATTTGTCTGGAGTGGCGAGAATATATTTCTTATTTTCTATAGCATTGGCTATTTCTTTGTAGCTGGTTCCTCCAATTATCTGTCCAAAATCTTCTTTTTTTATTCCAAAAAGTTCTCCAAGCCTAATCAATTGATTGGTTTGATCCAAAACTAAAGCGCGGAGTGGATAAACAAAAACTGTTGGAATTCTATACTCAAAGATAGGTGCAGCTATAGCCATAGTTTTTCCCGATGAAGTGGGTGCAATTAACGCAAGGTTAGCACCTTCTTTAACTAAGGAGTAGGTCTCAGACTGTAGGGGTGCAAAAATTTCTGGATATCTTCTGCAGAATTTTTCACATCCAGAGGGGTTAGAAACACGTTCCGGAGTTTCTCCATAAATCTTGACTTCCATTCACCACCTCACCACAAACGGCTCATATCTCTCCCTCTCCCCTCGCAGATAAGTAACAACCGCACTCGCCTGCGCCTGTATTATATTCTTTATTGCATATTTTTTATCCATGTAGGATATGGTCTGATCAAGCCTCTCAAAAAATTCCTTGATAGCGATCCTCAGTCCATCGTCTGTCATCTCCATCCTTTCTTTAAGCAAAAAATGCGTGGGCTTCATGCTCTCAGCAAGACCTATAACCACCCTATCAACCACTATAGGTCTGAACTCCTCCATCAAATCATAAACTGCCTTTTCCTTTCCTGGTTTATCAGCATGCAAAAAGCCTGCATAAGGATCAAGACCAGCGTACAGCGTAGCCTTCCAGACCTCCTGCTCAAGTATGTGGTAGCCAAAATTAAGTAAAGCATTTACAGCATCCTTTGCACCTGGATATTCTCTTCCTTTAAATTCCCGTTCCTCTGGCAGCAGCTTTGCATATGCATCCCAGTAAACATCAGCTGCCCTCCCTTCGACGCCCATGATGACATCTCTGACATCTTCTATATTTTTGCCTTTAATTGCATCAAGCTCATTTGATATTGATATTATCCTGTCTGCCCTCTCTCTAAAATTAGTCCAGAGCTCTTCCTTAGCGCCTTTCCATTTCTTGGCAAAGGATTTGAGCAATGAAGCTTCATTCCTCAACTTTCCAAGAACAAATTGTTTAGCTAAATACACACTTCTCTCGTCATAGTAAGATAGATACTGCTCCCTTCTGGTCTTAACCGTGCCCCCGAACTTAGCCGGCATAAGCCTTGCAACAGGCTTGCCTGAGTAGGTAAGAAACAGGATATCTATATTATTCTCATTCGCAAGAAAAACTGCATCTGAAGAAATAGAAACTGATTGACCGACTACTACGATCTGGTCGATTCCTTTTGCTGATCTCATTTCATCCTGTTTATCTTTTCTCATTATCTTGAACTGCTCACTGGTCTTTCCAATATAGGTTCCACGTTCGGTCAGGATCAGACGGGACATAAAAGTTAATATGTTTTTGATCAGATAAAAAATTTATGATTTTTGTATTTCGTATTTTCCACATCCAAAGGTCGCAAGCTTTCCTATATGGATAAACCTCCCCGTTTCCAGAAGCGCTATCATTTCCTTGCTAAAATCACCACTGTAAGTAAGTTCTCCCACGAAAAAAGTTGGTATTAGTATCTTTTTATTTTGCTCCCTTGAGTACCGCTCCATGTGATCTATAACATTTATTTTTTTATCTACTATATTTATTTCCTGGCATTTTTTAAGAATCTCTTTCACTTCTTCATTATTATAAAGCATGCCGTTCCCATGAAACTCGGCTAAAACATTTACCCTGAAGAGAAGTCTGCTCATTAAGGTTCTGAAGTCTGGTTCTACCGTATAATCACCTTCTTTTTTTATCTGCGTAGGAGTTACGAAAGTTAACCTGAGGTCGCCATTATAAGCATCAGAATTCTCCAGAATCTCGCTGTAGCTTATTTTCAGTTCATGATTAAATACGGTATCATTTTCATATACCATCATCTCTTTATTATTTAGCTTATCTACTGCTTTCATATTTTTAATTTTAAACTTTCCCAGACCATGCTTATAACCGCTGCCTATTCCCGATGCACCCATACTTCTTATCGCGACCAAAAAGTAAGGAAAGTACTCTATGCCTTTTCCAAAAAGGGTAAAATTAAATTTAGAGTTATCTCCTTTTTTGAAGCTCGTTGTTCTCAGGTTTGGAGCTTCTAAAACAAAAGGCCTTGAAATGTTTTCTTGTTTTTTCAATACAGTCGTGTCTTTGGGAATACTTGTAGAGAAGAGATAGCTATAAGGGCATTTCTCTTTTAAAAGACAATTTCTGCATTCTTCATTCCTTGTGCAGGTTATCTCCCTTAACTTAGCACCAAAAGCGCTTCTTAGGGTATTCCCCTTCCAAACAGGGAGAATCGCATTCTGTTCAAAAATTATATTAACCTCAAATTCAGAAAGCTCCATGGGTGAACTCCTCCGCCATTGGCAGGCTCCATATTACAGGTTTGTATAGATTTCCTCCATTTCTGTTAATTTGCAATGCTCTACTGTTTCTTCTGTTCTGTTTTATAGTATGCGGTTGATTCGTATCCTGTGTAGTCCCGGAACCTTTGACTTTATAATTCATCCTCATGGCATGGGAAAAATAAATAAAGTTGTAAAGTTAACTGGGAAGAAAGTAAACTACATCATTCATTACAAAACCAAAATTGAAATCCATTTCAATTCGGTTTTCACTTATGTCTAACCTTCAATATCGCCTCGTTAAACATTTTGCAAGGCATGAGCCAGGCGAATATGTGCCTATCGAATTTATCGAGATGACGAGAGAAACGGTGGCATGGTCGCCCAGATTGAAGCAGAGCATTTACATAATTCCCGACATGCCAGATTCTGGAAGTATATCTACCATTGAACTGACCGATGAGGAGAAAGAGCAGTTCGAGAACGTATATAAGGAATACCAGGAAAAAGGAGATAAAGAACAAAAGAGGAAAATTGAGGTAAAAAGTATTCTGCTGTCGGAGAATTTCGAAGGAGAGGGAGGGTAAAAGAATGTCCATATCTGATTTGCTTCACAGCATCAAATCCTCACGAAGCTATGAGAACCAGATCGCCCATATAGAAGAGATACCTTCCAGGCAGCCAGAACACGCTTCCGTAGAATTAAAGCCTTTTATCAACTATGCATTAAATCAGATCGGGATAAAGCAGCTTTACAGCCATCAGGCAGAGGCTATCATGCAAATCCGTTCGGGAAAGGACATCGTCCTTGTAACGAGCACAGCGAGCGGAAAATCCCTTTCTTATATGATCCCTATTTTTGAAAACGTAATGGCTGACCAGAAAGCAACTGCGCTCTACATAGCTCCGCTCAATGCCCTGGTCAATGACCAGTTTAAGAGTTTCCTTGAATTAAGGGATATAATGGGTATAGATGCCGACCTCAGCAAGTACCTCGGCACAATGGGCGAGGACGAAAAAAGAGACGTGCGGTACGGGAACTCGCAGATCATTCTAACAAATCCAGAAATGATCCATCTGAGTTTTCTTCCATGGCATCGCATCTGGAAAAGATTCCTCTCAAATCTAAAATTCATAGTGGTGGACGAGAGCCATTACTCCCGCGGAGTGGTGGGCAGCAACATGGCAAATCTGCTGAGAAGGCTAAATCGCGTCTGCGCATACTATGATGGCACACGCCCTCAGTATATCTGCTGCTCTGCTACCATAGGCAATCCTGGCGAGCATACAGCCGCCTTGATTGGCAGGAATGTTACAGTAATAGATAAGGACGGCTCAGGTCGGGGTCTTCAGAATTTTATCTTCTGGAATCCGCCGTTTTACGTAAACGAGCAGGGATTCAACGTCAGAAGAAGCACATTCGGCGAATCCCTTAGCCTTTTCAACAGATTTGTGCAGTATGGACTTCAGACCATTGCTTTCACTCGCGCAAGGCAAGCTGCTGAGAGGATGTACGTGGCAGCAAGGAGTGGTTTAAGAGAAAAAGGACTGGCAGATAAAATATCTCCCTACAGAGCAGGGTATTTCGGTAAAGAGCGAGAGGAAATCGAGAAGAAACTATCAGAAGGCAGTCTTCGGGGAGTTATTTCAACCAACGCACTTGAGCTTGGCATCGATATCGGTGGGCTTGATGCATGCATCATAGACGGCTATCCAGGCACTATTATGAACACAAGGCAGGAGGCAGGAAGGGCAGGGCGAGGAAACCAGGAGAGCATTGTTGCGCTGGTAGCAAGTTCAAATGCTTTAGACCAGTATTACATGCGATATCCCAAAGAGTTCTTTGAAAGAAACTGCGAAGAGGCTGTACTCAATGTCTCAAATCCGTATATCCAGGCAGGTCATGTGCTCTGCGCAGCAAAAGAATTACCTCTCACAGCCAGAGATGAGAAATGCTTCGGCAGCGGGTTAGCAAGGATAATCGAACTGCTGGAGGGTGAGGGGCTGTTAGCAGGAGGCGACAGCAAATCAGCCGTGGATCCAAACCCTCATGGGCAGGTATCCATCCGGGGTATTGATAAAGAAGCGTACTCCATATTCGCATTCAACGGTGGAAGAAGAATCCCGATAGAAAAAGACATAGAAAAAGCACTGGCTTTCAAGGAGGCTTTCGAGGGTGCAATATACCTGCACATGGGAACGCCGTATCATGTCATCAGGCTTGACCATGAAAAGAAGGATATCCACGTAGAAGAAACAAAAGCTGAATACTATACCAAAGCCCTTGTGAACTCTGAAATATTCATAAAAGAGAAATACACAGATAAAACCCTGCCCTCATGCAAGGATGTAAAAGTCGGGCTTGGAGCAGTCGAAGTGGTGGAGCAGGTTACGGGTTATAAGAGGTTCAGATATTTCAGCGAAACTGTACTTGGGGAATATGCTCTTGAAATGCCCAGGCTATCACTTGAAACAGTCGCCCTCTGGATAGAACTTCCTGATAGATTCACTGACCTTGTTGAAAATCACGGCTGTGATCTCGCAGGCGGCATCCATGCTATTGAGCACGCAATGATAGCTATGTACCCCTTACGTCTTTTAGCCGACAGGAACGATGTGGGCGGCGTATCAACGCCAAGTCACAACGACCTCGAAGGGAATTGTGGGATATTCGTTTATGATGGACACAGAGGAGGCGTGGGTTATGCAGAAAGAGGATACGAAAGAATAGCCGATATTCTTGAAGTCACTTTAAAAGCCATCGAGGGCTGTCCCTGCAGCGATGGCTGCCCGAGCTGCATTCAGTCGCCAAAATGCGGAAACCACAATAAACCGCTGGATAAGCAAGCAGCATTAATTATCTTGAATGAACTGCTGGGCAAACCTCCTTATATGCCAAAAAAAGCCAAGCCTCAGAAAAACCCAGTACCTTCGCCAGAAAAGTCTGATGAGCCTATCAGCATAGGGGCTGCGCTGGATAGAGTACGAAGCCAGCTAAGGCGGGATGCAATGAAATCAAAATCAGAAGATACTTCAGCCAGAGAGAACTTGCAAATGCGTAAAAAGCCCTTTTCACCTGAAGTGGAAAAGATCAGGGATAAAATAAAACAGATAGAAGAAGCGCAAAAAAAGCACGAGTCGCTGAAAAAGAAATGAGATCAGCGGAAAAACGTGGGCTCTTACTAATGCTCTCGGAAAACTTGAGCGTAGCGCCGATATATCTGCAGCGCACGGTCAGCCTGTAGATATAAATCCGTCAACAGATTATATGACTATAATAAACCCACTTCACGGAAATTCGTTATTGTCTGAACCTTTAATCATACTCTTTGGAGAACAAATTGGACAGCTGTGATGCGGCTTTTTACAGCCTGCTCCCCCTCCACCTGCACAGGCACAGGCGCAGGCGCAGGAAACACAGGCACAGGCACAGGCACAGGATATACAGCTTCGAAAACCCCCACCAATCCTGCGATTCCTTATCGGGCTGCCAGAATAAATCTCAGGAGATGTATAAGTAGAGCCATCTTTTTTGTAGTCTTCTTTCGTATTAAGTGCTAATAGAATGGCTAAACCAATCATTACAAACACCGCTACTGGAATCCATTTAGCTATTCCACCACCTGTCACGGGAGGGGACAAAGGCGGCGGAGGAAGTGGCGGTATTCCAGGACCTTGCGCTGATTTATCTATTAACGTAACAGGGAAGTCGATTGAAACGGTAAATCTCTCGCCTTTGCCAAAATTCGTCCTTGTCCAGACAAGCTCTTGCCCATTGACGGAATTTGGCTGAGGGTCTGTAGTCAGATCTGTGACTTTTACTGGAGAAACGAGTTTTACTGTCAAGGCGTCTGTAAAAGCCCGGTCATACCAACCCGGAGTGTATACAAGACGATACCCATTATCCGTTCTCTCCAAGAGCCCGCGTTGGATGATGGTAAAGTTAATCTGGAATGTTTCCTGGGGTTGGTAATCCCTGTCAAGATCGATTCTTACTCCATACCAATCTCCTTGATTAGCCTGTTCCACTGACTTTGCCGCTCCGCTAAAATTTTGGACGTAGAAATCGGGGTTGGGAAGTCCCACTGTTACCCAGGGAATATCCCCACCAGTGACGAGCCATTTCTGCATATACGAGATTTCAACTTCACCGTTTGAATGAGGCATCAAGACCGCATCATATTTTTGTATCTCATAGGTTCCGGTATCCTCTGCACCTAAACTATCTGGCATCAGAAATATCCCGAAGCAAATTATTACCGGGATTAAAAGAACCACTGTTATTTTCATTTTATTCTCTCTTATTGGGGCAAACCAAGTTTCTCCAGGGGGCAACCTCCTCCACAGGCAGCCAGATGCTGGCAATTTGAACATTCTTCATTTCTTTCTGCATACTTACCTGTTCTCAGGGCGACACACGCTGGATGCTGCCAGATGTTTTCCCAGGAATCCGTCAAGATA
>JAWOKW010000309.1:0-4565 GCA_033854095.1 Candidatus Methanoperedens sp.
ATAAATACAATGTTTGCGCCTGTTTTTAGCGCTGGCATAAAGTCTCATTGATTATCCATCGACTTTATAAGCATGATAACTATCGCCCTCAGTCACGGTATACCCCGTACGACGTACGAGGCCTGTACCCATTCTTCCCCGCTACTTCCTCTTCTTCCCCACATGCATTTTTTTTATCTCTTCCTCAGCCGCCGTCATTTTCACTTTATTCTCCTCGTATATCTTGGAGATGTTCTCCATAGCCCTCTCAAGTCTCTTTTTAAGTACCACCAGTTCCTGGGTAGAAAGATTATAATCTGGAGTGTTCTCAATCCACAACTGCTCTACATCAATGAGGGCGTTTATGGCAGCTTTCGTCCTGTTTACAGTGTTCTCGTCCATACTGTGGCTATAATACTTTTCATTAAATTAAACTTTTCACAGAGGTTATATGTGCCTGAATAAATAACGAGAGAGCAGAGGTGATGGCGCAGGACTGCGCAGTTTTATGGAAATAAAAGAATTCCAGGATATCATGAGAGAGTTGTACGCACATAACGACAGGCGCAGGGGCAAAGATAAAACGATGCTCTGGCTCGTTGAAGAGGTCGGGGAGCTTGCAGAAGCTGTAAGAAGGGAAGATGAAGCGGGGATAAGAGAAGAGATCGCAGATACGCTGGCGTGGGTGGGTTCATTGGCAAACCTTTACGGGATTGACCTGGAAGAGGTGTTCCTTGAAAAATATCCTTACAGGTGCCCCGCATGCGGACAAAAGCCGTGCATATGTATGGATTAAACTTGATTGTTTCCCCTGTTTCCTGTGAAAACATTTTGAATGGATTTATCCACAGTTCTATGTCTAATGCTAATTCAGGACTTAGAATCTATCCGAAAAGTCGATTATTGGCCTATTGCAAGAATTACAATATGTTATAATATTGAGTATCTCTTGTTATGTAGTGTATATTGCCTGTTGTACACTGTTTTCTGGATAGTTGGCTATGAACAGAGTTCCTAGATAACTATAAAAAATGGAAGTACTGGCTGTGGAGAAAATTATAAGCCCCATAAATACTATGGATTATTTGGGAGATAAAGGGATAACATGGAGAAAGCTCTGCAACAGGGGGTTATGCGCCAGCTGAATGAGGCAAAGACAATCTCCACGGAAGGCAATATTGTGATCTTCCATCTCACTAGTGAAAAGACAGGAGGACGCTACTTTCTGACCGAGTTCATTATGGCTACGTCGCCTGCACCCGGTCCTCCGGTACACATCTATGCGGCGGAGAGCGAGGCTACCTACGTGCTTGAAAGCGAGCTTCTACTCACGCCCGCAGAGCAATCCATGAAAGCATACGCAGGCTCAGCACTTTTTGTCCCCAAAAGCACTAAGCACGGACTCACCAACCATGTACCAGGCATAGCCAGAATATTGGTAATACTCACGCCTCCAGGACTTGAAAAGCTCTGGGAAGAGATGTCAAATCTGCTCAAGGTATCAGGGGCAAAACTGATCCAGCCAACGCACTCTCGCTCCAGCAAAAGTACCACATGGATACAGGTGGAAAACCGAGACAAGTTTAAACCAAAAATAGAAAGGAGGTAATGATGAATGAACAAGAAAACGTGAAGGCAGTGGAGCGGATTTACACAGCCTTTGGACAGGGTGACATCCAAGCTATGTTGAACATGCTAGCAGAAGATATTGACTGGCTGTTCCCAGGACCAGCGGATATTCCGTTTGCCGGAAGGTACCGCGGCCGGGAGCAGGTGGCGCAGTTTTTTAAAATAGTCGGCGAGACCATAGAAATTGAACAATTTGAGCCACAGGAGTTTATCACTAAGGGTGACAAGGTTGTAGTACTAGGGCATGAGCAAATGCGCGTTAAGTCCAGTGGTCGCACTTCAGAGACAGATTGGGTACATGTTTTCACTTTGCGCAATGGCAAAGTAGTGAAAATCCATGAATTATACTACGACATTGCTGCTATAGTGGCGGCATTTCGTAGTGAATGAACTTCTCTTAATACAGCCTGCGCAATTCCATAAAATAAAACCCCTTGGAAAATTATAAGTACCCTGGGTACTGAAAATCGTTGAGAAACTGGGGAGTTAGCATTCTGAGAAAGGCAAAGTCTAGTCCTTTTAGGAATTATACGACGGTAGAAAATATGTATTAGTTCAGAAAAATAATCTAATTTGATGTGTTGTATAAGCTGTTATGAGAAGATGTTAAAAACATTAAAGAAAGTCATAACAAGTGCAAAGAAAGGGGTGAGACCATATGCCAGATATGCTTGTAAAATTATACGACCTGCCGGATGTCGTTCCATACCTTGAGAACCTCAAGGCTTACGGGATTGAGGTCAGGAGAGCATTAGCACCTGATAAGAACAAAATCGTGACCTGGGTTAGCGATACATTCGGCGACAGATGGGCAGGTGAATGCGATGTTGCCTTTTGCAGCAAACCCGTCTCCTGTTTTATAGCAGTGGAAAATAAAAAAAACCTGGCAGGCTTTGCCTGCTACGATGTAATATGCAAAGACTATTTTGGTCCTACCGGCGTCTCTCCGGCTTTGCAGAGGAAGGGAATCGGAAAGGCACTATTATTGGAATGCCTTTATGCAATGAAAGAACAGGGTTATGCGTATGCAATTATCGGAGGCGCTGAAGATTCTATTGAATTTTATAGGAGAACAGCCGGAGCATCGGTCATTGAAGGCTCTTCACCCGGGATTTACAGGGGAATGATAGGATTTGAGTGATAAATATCACTCTTCGCTACACTGTATTTCACAGGAAAGCTTTTATTCTGAGAACTACAATTATTATTTGGGTTAGTCAGTTTAATTATACCTGATATGGTTAGCCTGTATACTTTCCATAATTGATTTTGTAAGAACCGGAGTTCCCTGAATATGAATCAGACGAAACCAATAGCCATAATACTATCGCCGCATCTGGATGATGCAGTCCTAGCAATGGGCGGGTTCCTGGCTAAAGGTCAATACGAAACTGAAGTAGATACCTTTTTTGCAGGTAAACCCAGTAAAGATATGCATACTAGATGGGACCATATCTCCGGATTCAAGGATAGCGACCAGGAGATTGAAGCAAGGGTTCGGGAGAATGAAAAAGCCCTTGGGGAATGCGGCGCGATCATCAGGAATTTCAATTACCTCGATTATCAGTACAGGGGGAAAATACCGGACCAATCCGTCCATATAGGGATTAAAGAAAGTATAGACAACGATATAAGATCCCTTATATCGAAGTATTCTGCGAGGCAGATTTTAATGTATGGCCCAGCAACTTTCGGACCTAAAATCACTCATACCGATCATGAGGCTTTACATAACGCTTTTATGACAGCGGCCGAAGAGAATAAAAGAGAGAACATTCGGTTTTTTATATACGAAGACCTCCCGTACACCCACGAGTTTAACCAGAAAGGAAAATCTAAATTAAAAGACTATCTGGAGAATAAATATACTATAAAACTTGAGCAGGAAGAGATCGAGATCAGCGAAGCACAGTTAGAAAAGAAGCTCAAATGTCTTCATGATTATCCTTCGCAGATTGAGGCTTTTGAAAACCTGGATATTGATATTCCTTCTCTTGTACAAAGCTTCAGTCGCAACAGATGCAAAACCATACATCCTTCCTGGTATGCATGCGAGGTTGTTTATAAGATACAATTATAATTTCATAATTTCTTACACTATCCGATTCATTGCTCAAATCAAATGCTCGGCAATTCCCTCGGAGATTACATGATCACAGTAAATGCACCGCAGCTCAACGGGCTTCTTGTTTACCAGGAATTTTGAAATAACAGGCTCACTGGTATTTGAGATGCAGTTGGGATTTCCGCACTTTACCACGCCTTCAAGGCGCTCCGGCAGATCAACGCGGAATTTTTCGATCACCTCGAAGTCACGGATGATGTTGATTGTGGCATTTGGCGCAATCAATGAAATCCTGTCCACCTCTTCCTCTTCAAGTTCCCTGTCTTCTACCTTGACTATATCCTTCATTCCGATAACGCCGCTTGGCACGTTCATGGCCACGGTCACCACTGCCCTTGTAGTGCCTGAGATTCCCAATATGCGTAACACATTGAGAGCCTGGCCTGCGGTAATGTGGTCAATTACTGTTCCGTGCTTTATCCGGCGCACGCGCATTTCTCCCTTTACCAATGAATTATCGGGATTATCGGGTTCATTAATTTCTGTCATACTGCCTCCATCGCTATAGCCAGGAGCGCCATCCTGACAGGAACACCGTAGAAGGACTGCTCGAAATACCGCGCGTACCTTGTCCTGTCAACAGCAGGGTCTATCTCATCCACCCGCGGCAGCGGATGCATTATTATCAGGTTTTCGCGTGCAAATTTCAGGAGCTCTTCGGTAATCCTGTAGCTGCCAGCTACTTTCTGGTACTCTGCCGGGTCTGGGAAGCGCTCTTTCTGTATCCGCGTAACATACAGCACATCAACATCCCCGATGACGTCCTCGATATTAGAAGTCTCGCTGATGATTGCACCCTGTTTTTTCATGTCTTTTTTGATTGTATCGGGCA
>JAWOKW010000310.1:0-3788 GCA_033854095.1 Candidatus Methanoperedens sp.
CCAGAAGATGAGAAGGGGGAGGCATGTGAGTTACTAAAGCAAGCAAGAGATGAGCCGTATATTGAAGATAGGATTAATCTGACCAATATGGTTTTAAGTAAGATATCTTCTCAAATCTCCTCTCAAAGAAGTCATACCACTATTTATGCCGAGAAAGCAAAGATAGAAAATAAAAATATCCAAATTACAGGTGGTGCTGGAATAGTTGCAAGTGGAAATGCTACATTTGGCGATTTCAGCGATCAGGTTGCAATCGGAAAAAACATCACGCAAACACAGACTTTAGCTACCCTCGATAAAAAAGAACTCCTGGACAGCCTGCTTGGATTTCAAAAAGAGATCGCTGGCTTGGGACTTCCTGCAAGTGACCTGAACACTGTTAATAGTGATATTGCAGCAGCAATAAAAGAAGCTAAAAAAGATGAGCCAGATCCTTTCAAAATCAAGAACAGAGTTGAGGGTGCTATTGAGACCATCAAAGATTCTGGGGATTTTATCGAGAAGGCATCCAAATGGGAATGGACTGGAAAAATATTGAATATACTTGGAAAATTAGGTCTTTCGATTGTGCTTTGAGGATAACTGGCAATGGATGAAGCTAAAGTTATCTGTGACGCTGGAATAACAGTATGTGGCGATGTTTCAATTAAAGATAATAAAGCTGCTATTGGAAAACATGCAGTAAATTATATAATTAAGAACGATTATGACAAATAGTGGGATAGATATGGCGGATAAGCTTGACTCTGATAAAAACGTTACAGGTGGCACTGGAATAACAGCAGGAGGAAATGTAGATGTTCATGATGTCAATGCTCCACTTGTTATTGGAGATCACATTACTATAATTGAAAAGACCTCGCAAAAGCCCGCAGAAGAAGCATCCAAAAACGTGGTATACCAGGCTGAATTTCAGGGGCAGTCCCTTACAAGGACAATGCCTGACTGCACTCAGGAAACAAGTCCTGTGAATCTGGATGAGATCCATCAAATCGAGGATGTATGCAAAGATTACAGGTGGAATAAATCGCAGAAAATATCACAGCAGATCGGGGAGAGGCTTTTCAACATTCTCAGAATATAACTACAAAGCATTTGATAACGTTTTATGATGAGATGAAAAAAGAACTCGATGATTAGTCTACGCATTTCATTACAAACTCGCAGCAGTCGTCCCCTTTTGCAGCACATTTTACTTCTTCTGCATCTATGGTCTTACATTTCAGTATCTCCACCAGACCTGCATTATAACCCCTTAGAAAATTACAGACTGCAATCTTTGAATTCCCATAACCTCTGGTAATGAATGAATTATCAACCCTTACCACGACCTCATCTTCGTTGCTTTCTTCAATATTGAACTTGCCCCACCCGAGCTCTGCGTAGAAGTTCTGAACTGCCTCAATGAACTTTTTGTCCTTTAAACCCCATTCTTTACTGAAGCGATTGATCCACCGCATACCAGCTTTCTTACCTGCTTCATAAAAAAGTACGGCTGCACCGTCAATCCCCAATATCTTTTCAGCATCCTTCTGCAAATTCACAAAGGTTTCAATGCTCACTATGATAGCCGGAACTTCAATAACTGAGAACTCACCTTTGCTTCTTTTCCAGGAAGCAGTTTCTTTGACATCTTTCAGCATAAACAACCAAATAATTGTTGCATATATCATAAGTCTATCTATGAATATTGACCACTCTAACATTTAACTCGCATCCGAAAAAATACTTCAGCCTGCTCATATATGCCCGGCTTCCCTCATGCTGAAGTGCCTGCCGTCTCCGATTATCACATGATCAAGCACATCGATGCCCATAATGTTCCCCATCTCTACCAGCTTCTTTGTAATATCCATATCTCCCCTGCTCGGCGCGGGATAATCTGACGGGTGTTTATGAGCCGCGATGATAAGCGCCGCGGATTCTATCAGTGCGATACGGAACACTTCCCTATGATAGATGATGTTGGAGTTAAGCGACTCGACTGAAACCTTGTCTTCTCTGATCACCTGGTTCTTAGTATCCAGATACAGCTCCACGATTATTTCTGGAAGGAATATCGTTCCTTCGGAGATTTTAAACGCTTCAATTTCTTTACAAGTTCAGGGAATTTCTCTATATTGCTCATTCTGCCTCCTCCAATCTTGGAACCTCGCGGGCTGCGATCTGTTCATGTGCCAGGCGGATCGCTTCATGCAGTTTAGCTTCAAGCACCCGACGCGGCGGAAGTTCGGTAAGATACTCAGCCACCCTGATACCGCTTGCCTCAAGCCGCAGCAGCTCTACATGCTCCGCAGTCTTTTCTGCACATAATATCAGCCCAAGAGGACTTTCTTCACCTTTGCGCCTCTCATATTTATCGAGCCAGCGCAGGTAAAGCTCCATCTGCCCTTTATCCTGTGCCTGGAATTTTCCAAGTTTCAGTTCGATAGCTACCAGACGGCGCATACTGCGGTGGTAGAACAGCAAGTCGAGATAGTAATCTTCGTTATCAACAGTAATCCTTTTCTGGTGCGCTACAAATGTAAAATCCGTTCCAATCAAGAAAATATGGATCACGAAACACAAGATCCGGTGTCATGAGGTCTTCCTCGCGCAGTGTGGCAAGTTCCTGCTGGATGAGTTTCTCTGATTTTTTTGAGAGGGCTGTCCGCTCATAGAGCATACCCTGGATTTTTGCTTTGAGTGTGCGTGTGCTCCAGCGCTCGATCCGGCACATCTGGGCGTAAAAATCTCTTTTCAATGGATCATCGATGTAAATGATCTCTTTAAAATGAGACCAGCTTAATTCTCTCTGCAGTGCAGAGACTATTTGTTCATCAGGAAAAACTTCAGCAAAACGGATCGTATGCCACAGACTTTTTTCAGAAAAACCAGCTCCATATTCAGCAGTTAATTGTCTTGACAGTGTAGAAACAATTTCTTTCCCGTACTGGGCGCGCTCATTGCCCAAAATTTCTGTTTTGATACGCTTCCCAATATTCCAGTATAATGTGGTAAGTACAGTATTGACAGTTTGCGCCAGATGGGATTTAGCCGAACCGATCAATACCCGAATATCATTTAAAAGTTGATCCTTAACGGGTTTATGCAAGACCACCTCTGCTTTTGCTATTTCATTTGATTTGTTAGTATGCTTACTCATCCAGCTACCTCTCTCAGCCTCGTAATAATTTCCTTCTCCTGCGCCTTGATATCAGCCTCAATCATCTCAAGAAAGCGGGAAGGCTGATCTCGAATACGGATTGCGCATTAACAACCGTGCGTAAGCTTTTTTAGGAACTGGAAGGCGGGGCTTGCGCATGTCACTGCGGCGACATGCGCTTGCGCCCCCGCACCCCTGCGACACTGCGGTGTCGCACCAGAGGGGCTATCCACCCCTCTGGATTCCCGGACTGTCAGAAGAAAAAACCGATATGGCGAACGCAGCGACTCTGCTGAGTCGCCTGATAAATGGCTGGGCAAAGCCCAGCGTCCCGACCAGGGTTTGCGGTCGGCACAGCCGACCTGTCTTGACGCTCGCTGCGGCGAGCGATATAATAGAAATGGCGCAAACCCTACCCCTGTCGGTTTTTAAAATCCCCTGACAGTTCTGTGTGCAGCCAATGAAGCACTGCTGTCATGTAAAGGAGGTTTCTACTATGGTAAAAACAGAAAAAACAGGGTTCTGTTCTAAGTAGTCTTATGTAGACTTTCATAGAACTGAGGCTTCATCGTATCATATAGAGACCTCACGAGTTCATTGGTCTCCTTCAACTCCGCCCCTGTCTGGGTGAACCCACAACCGA
>JAWOKW010000311.1:0-2936 GCA_033854095.1 Candidatus Methanoperedens sp.
ATATTGTTGATCTGATGGTATCGATGAAAGGAGACTTCTTAAGTGTCTTTCACGTTGAAGGAGTTCAGGATAAAACTGAAGCGGGTCTGCGTTATAGACTGTAAAATATGCTCTGGCTAATGCCCATCGATCATAAATTCCTTGTATGTCTGCTCCACCATAGGTTTTTAGGTCGGAGTAAGTGAACACCGTTGACAATGAATCTTGTGCTTCATTAAAAGAATATGCGGAGGATAATTTGATTTCCTTACCCGCAAACCATGTATCGATATGAATTCGTTCTACGGCACGGTAAAATGAGGGTTTAGTTATTGATTTTTCATTTAAATCTGCACGCTCTTTATTAATATCAGAGTATATGTGGCTCTTTACCTCTAAGGGATTAGATACTACGCGGCTCTTTATTTCTACGAATTCACTCACTGAAATCGAGGGTTTATGCCTACCCAGATAATGAAAAGTGGAAAAATCTGGGTCTCCCTTGAGCCATTCATGCAATTTCTTCCTGAGACCATGCCAGGTAACTCCTAACTCCATAGAGAGATTTAAAATATCGGTCCCAAAGTAGCCGCCATATTGTTTTTCCAGTTTTCTGAGATATGTGAGAACATAATCACGTTCTATCGTCATGACACCGAATTGCATCTATTGACTAAATAACGATTCTGTTGCCTAAGTTACATACGTGAGACTATTATCGGTACAACTCCTATCGATTTGATATCTTAGCTGAAATGTCCACAGACATGCCAGACTCTTCCAGTATCGACATGTAGCTCAGTACCATGTTTGGTATGTTCAGGAGTCAAGTAAATCTTTGGACATTTCAACTAATAAAAAATATATCTTTATACATAATATAGTACAGGGGAAAATATGAGAAACCTTGATGTTAAACAGCTTGACGAGAAAGATGAAGAAATTGTAAGTACCCTTATTTCTCTTGGCATGAGCAGGATCATAGCCAGAATGCTGGCATATCTTCAAAATGTGGATGAAGCTACTTCAGTTGAAATCGAAGAGGCTACAGGACTGCATCAGCCCGAAGTCAGCATTGCTACAAACGAATTAACGAATCGTGGCTGGATAAACCAGCGAGAAGAGAAGCAACCAAGCAAAGGCAGACCTTATAAGATACTCTCACTCAAGATCGGATTTGATGAGATCATAGCTCAACTTGAAGAGCATCAGAAAAATGCAGTTGATGAGATGCAGTCGAAGATTAAGCGATTGAAAAAATTTGGGAAATGTTAATTTCATTATGCAATCTCTCAGCCATTGAGTTACGGGCGAGATTTATCGAGCCATGACCTCAGCAGCAAACTGTACATGCGGATACGGCTTTCGCTGCGCCGTAGCCTGATTGCCTGTCCACTTTCGGGGCACAATCCACTGCTGTTATAAATTCTCAACCAGCTTTTCTTTTTGTATCTTCAAATATGCTGCCACGTCAGTTAGAATTTTGTTAAGTGTTCCAATCTTAATGGGATCATGAGCGGGGATTGTGATGGAATGCTCATATCCCATAAGATCACTTTTTAATCGAATATGACTTCCTGTTTGTCTTGTTATTGTGTAACCATACTTGCCCAGCAGCGTGCTTAGCTCTTTATGCGAGACATCCCTCGGTATTCGGGGCATAATTTAAAATTTCCTCTTTGACAAAATGTAGCCTGACAATTCTGGGAATATTCTGTATGTCGTCAAAATGGCAGCGCAGTGCATCCATTATATTTTCTTTCAGTTCTTCAACTGTTTCGCCTTCAGTAAAGATAGAATACCCTAACGCTTGGGCATTATAGCCGCCTTCAGGGTCATCTTCTATCAGGAAAATGATTTCTTTCATTGTCTCTCCTCTTTCATATCGCTTCTTTTTTCGGCTTTTCCTTTTTTTCCTGTCTATCAAGATATTCATTTACAGCTTTACTAACTGTTTCACCAATTTTGCCGTATATCTCTCCTTCATATTTTTTCACAAGAAACATTCTTAATCTTTTCATTGTTGCATTATCGAGTTTAACAGAGCCATCAGCCATATTTACTAAATTCCTCTTTTCTTACTTATACTTTTCTTTTAGTTATAATTCCAAAAGTAACATTTAGAAAAGTATATAAGCAATGAAGCCATAGTACAGATCAAGGAAAAATGAGCAAATTGCCCCTGCGGTGCTCGAAACACCCAGGAGCGTGGCTCATTCCTATTGCGGAGGAATGAACAAATGAACAATGTCGAATCAGTAAAAAAGGCTTTCCATGAAGCCAGGATCGCAGGCGAACAAAAGCTGTCAAGAGGAGAAATAACCTGGGATGAATTCGAAGCCACAATGATAGGCTACGAGCTTATCTTGAGGGAAATGGGGGTTGAGCTATGAACCTCCCTTTTGAATACGTGAACCTGGATATGCAGCATATGGATGAAGCCACAATGAAAAGGGCTGGCAGCATCCATGTAGAGAGAGCGAATGATGGCATGGGATTTGTAGCGATGTCCCAGGCAGTGCCAGAGGTCTATTATAATGTTGATCTGCTCTGCGATGGCTCAGGGTTCTGCAACTGTCCTGATTTCATTTTCAGGAAGGCAAAGCAGAGGAAGCCGTGCAAGCATATAGTGGCACTTGACAGGCACATTACAGAGAGGAGGGGTCAGAAATGATCTCTCCTGATCCCAGGATAAAAGAGGCGATGGACATGCTTCTTAAGATGTTCGATGAGGAGAATCTTGAGAAGGTTGCCAGGGCTGTGTTCAGAGGCAAGGATATTCCAGCAGATAAGTGGAGCTTTCTGAACAGGCTTTTGATGTATCTCCACAATACTGAGGATGCAAGAGGTTTTAGGCAGTGGAAGCAGGCTGGAAGATATGTGAAAAAGGGGGGAAAGGCGTTCTATATCCTTGCTCCGATGTTCAAGAAGATCACAGAGGAGAGAACACTTGAATC
>JAWOKW010000312.1:0-8566 GCA_033854095.1 Candidatus Methanoperedens sp.
TGAGAGAAGCTTACAGAATTCGTTTGGAAGTTAATCAGGTCGGTATCAGAGACTATGTTGATAATCTTGTGCAAGAATTTGAAAATACAGTTAAAATATCAAAAGGAGTTGATGGTTAAACAATAGATAAAAGGATTCATACCACTGAATCGTGTTCCTCCAGCGCATCAGTTTTTTCAGTTTCAATAGGAGTGTCCAGCCATTTTTTCAATTTTATTTCTTGAAAAATCACATCCGTTAATTTTCTTCGTGATATGTTGATACCTCTTCTTGAAAGATGATCTTGTGTAGTTCTGACAACATGAAATGGAACTTTTCTTGATTCAGTTTTCATAGATATCCTTGTTGTACACGTTAAATATAAGTCCTTTGATCATCAAAACACGCAAAATACAGGCATTCCTTCCGCGATATCTGCGGTATCTCTTCGCTCCCTTCAATAGCTTTCACAGGCGCATCCCTGATGAGCACGGCAGGGATGCTTTCATCAGCCTCTCCCATGATTATCTGCGCCGCGGATACAAGGTTATCTGCTGTGGCACGCCGCGTGATCAAAAGATGTTTCCCGAAAAGATCTTTCCTTCCCCTTACATCCTCAACAGGCTCTATCCCTGCACAGGCAAGGGCGATGCCCACGCATCCAAGGCGCAGCGGCTGCGTCCTGCTGTCGCCTATGATAACTGCAAGGCTGCATCCGTATTCCTTCATGAGCTTTTCCCTGAGTTCGATTGCGCTTTTCCTCGGGTCTTTCGGAAGCAACACCACATGCCCTTCTGGAGCATTTGAATTATCTATGCCAGCACTTGGCGAAAGCACGCCTTTTGTGATGGTTACCACAACGCCTGGTATCCCTCCAAGGATCTCATCTGATTCCTGCATGATGAGTTCCATTTTTCTTGGATCGTTTTTATATACTTTTGAAAGTTCAATCGCTTTTTTAGACGGCGTAACATTTTCAAGAGCTACTATTTGCCCTTCTGCGCTTGCGACCGCTGATTCTGCAAGCACGAATATATCATTATCCTGCGGCATGATGCCTGCCTGCTCCATCGATTCGACAAGCACTTCTGCCATATCATCGCCTGGTTTTATAAGGCGTGTTTTTATACCGAATAATTGCATCTGTTCATCTCCTTCATGATCTTTATGGCGCAGAAATCCCCGCACATGGTGCACGGTCCTTCTTCTGGCGTCAAGCCTCTTGCCCTCTCGCTGTCAAGAGCATACATCATCTGCCCTTCCCAGTCAAGTTCGGCTCTTCTTTGAGAAAGCAGTCTATCACTCTCATTTAACCCGTATTTTATCGTATCACCTATATGCGCTGCTATCTTAAAAGCTATCAGCCCTTCCCTTACCTCCTCTGCTCCAGGAAGACCGAGATGTTCTGATGGCGTGATATAGCACAGGTAATCAGCTCCTGCTCCGCTTGCTATGCTTGCTCCGACGCACCCTGCAATATGGTCGTATCCAACTGCCACATCTGCTGGTAAAGGTCCGGCTACAAAAAGCGGAAAATCAGCTATTCGTTTTTGAAACTTCACCTGCTCGGCTATCCTGTCAGCGCGCACATGTCCGCCGACCCCTTCGATGATGACCTGCACCCCTGCTTCATTTGCGCGTTTTGCAAGTTCCACGTTCTGCTTTATCTCTTCAAGCTGCGCCCTGTCCCTTACATCGTGAACGCATCCGCTTCGCATGGTATTTCCAAGTGAGAGGACAATATCATGTTTTTTCAGGAGCGCCAGCACCTCGTCAAAGTTCTCTATGAATGGGTTCTCGCACCTGTTGATCATCATATAGGCGCAGGTTATCGAACCGCCTTTGGATACCACACCCATGATCCTTTTATTTTTCTTAAGCATTTTCAGGGTTTTAATGCTGGTGCAGTGTAGCACAAAAGAGCTGACTCCTTCCTCTGCCTGCTGCCTTATGTTTTTAATAATATCATGAGCTGTCATGTTCTCAATGCCTTTTTCAGCAGCGGTCTGGTAGACAGGAACTGTGGTCACTGGAACTGTGGTGTTCTCATATATTGCCTTACGTATGCCTGTTATATCCCCGCCCATGGAAAGGTCGGTTACGGTGTCTGCGCCGTACTTTTCAGCTATGACAGCTTTCCTTACTTCTTCTTCAGGGTCTATTTTTAAAGACGATGTGCCGATATTGACATTCACTTTTGTCCTCATGCCTTTTCCAATGCCAAGCGATTTTTTTCCCCGGCTCATGATAACAACACTTCCATCTGCAACGTGCGAAAGTAAGATCTGGATATCTGTATTCTCGGCTTCTGCGACTGCCTCAATCTGTGTGGTCACGCTCCCCTCTCTTGCGCTTTCTATCTGTGTTTTCATCTTACACCTGCCATTTCCAGTATCTTCTTTGTGTTCTCGTGGCTTCCAAGTGGCATGATGTGCACGCCGCAGCAGAAGCGTCTCAGTTCTTTTATTAATTCAGATGCGAGTTCCATCCCAAGAGCCTGCGGATCTTTTGATGCCTGCATCAGCTTGAGCACATCATCAGGCACTCTGATACCCGCGATATTCTTGTTAAGAAAGCGTGCGCTCTTTTCTGATTTTAGCGGGATTATGCCTGCTATGACCTTTATGCGGGGTTCGATGGCATTGAGCTTATCCATAAATCCTGAAAAACGTTCAATGTCAAAAACCGCCTGTGTCTGGATGAAACGCGCGCCTGCCTTTATTTTTTTACCAAGTTTTATAAGTGAAAGCTCATTCAGTTCTGTATTTGTCGCAGCGCCTGCGAAAAAGTCAGGTGTGCCTTCGAGCAGGCTTCCTGAAAAATCAGTTCCTTTATTTAATTTTTGGATCAGCTCAAGCAACTGCACTGAATCCAGGTCATAAACAGGCTTTGCTCCTGCATGGTCGCCTTTTATGGGATGGTCTCCTGACATCACAAGTACATTGTTTATCCCGAGCGCAAAAGCGCCCAGCAGTTCTGACTGGAGCGCAAGTCTATTCCTGTCCCTGCATGTAAGATGCATTATTGCTTCATATCCATGCTGCTTCAGCACACTGCACGCAGCCACAGGGCTCATTCTCATGACCGCCCGCTGGTTATCAGTGATATTGATCGCATCAACGATGTTTTTTAGAAAATCTGCTTCTTTCAACATCCCTTTGATATCAGTACCTTTTGGCGGGCTTATCTCTGCTGTGACCACGAATTTCCCGGAAAGCAGTTTTTCTCTGAAATTCAAGTTTTCATCCTCACAGAGTGGTCTTTTGGCGGATATATGATTTCAAGATGCCCAAGCTTACTGATTTTCTTAAGTCTATCGAATATCTCTTCCCATGCGCAGGTGCGGTCGTTCACCTCACATTTTCCATTCACTGCACCGCCGCAGGGACCATTGAGCAAACCCTTGGCGCACTGTGCAAGTGGGCATATCCCGCCGTACATCCAGAGCGTACATGACCCGCACAGGCTGCATCTTTCCTTTACGGTCTCCTGCAGGCATATCCCTCCGAGGGATTCAGTATCCAGAGCAGGGTAGACCTGTACCTGTGCAAGCTTTGATATCACAGATACGCCTCCAGCACAGGACATGACAAGCAGCGCTTCTGACTGCTTAATAGAAGGGTTTTGAGCTAACACTTCATCCCATGAACTTATACTGCATGCAGAACTCAAAACAGTCCATCCCACGATGTTTTTTCCTTCAATAGTGAGCCTTTTTTTCATTGTGAGCACTTCTGGTTCACCGCCTGTGTGAAGTTTGGCAGCGCATTTTCCGCAGCCGATTATGAAGATATCCTGTTCTTTTAAATTTTGAAGGAGTTCATTGAATTCTTTTTGTCGTGAGATTATCATTTTTATCCTGAATAGCTAAAAATCGTATCGTTTGTCTTGCTTATTAATTCAGAAAGCATGTCTGCGATCAAAGGTAAATCCCGCACCTGGTGTTTTATTTTTTTTATGAGGCGTTCGATCTGGAGATGCGTTCCGATGATGATAAGGCTCACATTATCTACCTCATGGGACACAGCCTGCCGCGGAAGGGCTGCATCCCCTCCCCTGGCAAGCATTTCCTGTTTTATGATCAAAGCATCTGTCGTAGTTATGTTCCTCAGTACTATATTATATAGAACGGTCTTGTTTTTCATGATAAGGCTTCCGCTCCCTGTAACCCCGATCAAGGTCATCAACCGTGCAGAGTCATCCATGTTTTTGATCTCAAGCAGTTCAGCCTCATAATTTCCTGATCTTACGGCAGGTATTCTTGCTCTTGCAGCCTGTGCAACCCTGACAGCATCCACAGTTGGCGCTACATCATGCGTGCGGATGATATGTGCACCGTTTCGTACAGCGATCGCTGCGGCTGCAAGGCTTCCATAAAGCCTCTCATTTGCAGGTTTGTGAAGGGTTTCACCGATAAAGGATTTCCTGGATACTGCCGCAAGAACTGGTTTTCCAAAAACATGAAGCCTTTTTATATTATCTATGATCTCATAATCATATACTGGAAGTTTTTCTTGCGTCCATTTCCCGATAGCAGGATCTATAATAATACTGTCAGGATTAATTCCATTTTCTTCTGCCCTATCTATTATTTTTTCAAGTGAATCCATTATTGCATCCATGCCCACAGGGTCGCCAGGAACGTTGTTGCTTGCCATCAGTATGACAGGGCAGTCATGCGTTTTCGCTACGTCTATCATGCCTGCATCAGCAGTAAAACCGCTGACATCGTTGATGATGCTCGCACCTGCATCAAGTGCTTCTTCTGCTATGTCTGCGAACATCGTATCTATGGATACCGGGACTGTAATATTCTGAAGTGCTTTTATTGCAGGGATAAGGCGTATGCTCTCTTCTTCTATTGAGATTTTCTGGGCAAGAGGCCATGTAGAGCGTGCTCCCACATCAATAAAATCGGCACCTTCATCGATCATCTTAAGCGCTGCATCAAAAACAGAATCAAGACGAACTACAGAGCCTTTATAAAACGATTCCTTGCTGAGATTTATTACGCCCATTACCCGTACAGGTTGATCGTCTCCGACTTTCAATCCTGCAATGGTTTTTTCTATCACGTTTTAGTCTAATACTTTTTACGATTATAAAAAAGTTATCTTGCTGCCGGATAAAACTAAAAGCAATGCTTATAAACTTATCATACTATTAGATACTGACATGGATAGTTTTCTTATCACTGGCGGATCAGGCTTCATAGGGAGCAATTTCATCCGTTATATGCTTGAAAACTATCAGGACTGCTCTATTACCAATCTTGATAAATTAACATATGCTGGAAATCCTGACAACCTTCGCGATATTGAGAAGGACAGCAGGTATTCCTTCATAAAAGGGGATATCTGTGACCCTGAAATCGTGGATAAGGTGATGAAAAATATTGGCACAGTAGTACATTTTGCTGCTGAAAGTCATGTTGATAGATCTATAAAAAGCAGCACAGAATTCGTGCATACAAATGTAATGGGTACAAATGTGCTGCTTGAAAGCGCAATTAAAAACGATATTGGAAGATTTATCCATATATCCACTGATGAAGTTTATGGAAGCATAAAAAAAGGCTCATTCAGAGAAACTGATGCTCTCAATCCTTCAAGTTCATATTCTGCAACTAAAGCAGGTTCTGACCTGCTTGTACGTTCATACTTCACAACTCATGGGCTGCCTGTCGTAATAACCCGCTGTACAAACAATTTCGGGCCTTATCAATACCCTGAAAAACTCATACCATTCTTTATCACGAACCTGCTTGAAGATAAAAAAGTGCCTGTCTATGGTACTGGTATGAATATTCGAGACTGGATCTATGTGCTTGATCACTGCCGTGCGATCGATTTCATAATCCAGAGCGGTAAGCTAGGCGAAATTTACAATATCGGTTCAGAAAATGAGAGAACAAATCT
Organism: Candidatus Methanoperedens sp.; assembly: GCA_033854095.1. Classification (GTDB taxonomy): domain Archaea; phylum Halobacteriota; class Methanosarcinia; order Methanosarcinales; family Methanoperedenaceae; genus Methanoperedens. The sequence goes on from JAWOKW010000312.1 coordinate 5,898, forward strand.
GGAGATCACTGAAAAGATACTTGAGATGCTTGGAAAGGATAAGTCAATGATCGATTTTGTAAAAGACAGGAAAGGACATGATTTCAGGTACTCGCTGGATTTTTCCAGGATCAAGAAACTCGGATGGAAACCTGCATACGATTTTGAAACTGCGCTTTCTGAGACAATTAACTGGTACAGGCAAAATAGATGGTGGTGGGAACGATTAAAACGTTGATGCTAACAAATAAAAAATAGGAATTGATATGAAAGGTGTAATACTTGCTGGCGGCACAGGCTCAAGGCTGTACCCGCTAACAAAAATCACAAATAAACATTTACTGCCCGTTTACGATAAACCCATGATTTACTATCCGCTGCAAACTCTCATAGATGTAGGGCTTGATGAGATCATGATTGTCAGTGGAAGAGGTCATGCAGGGCATTTCCTTGAACTTCTTGGTTCTGGCACAGAATTTGGTGTTCATCTCACCTATGAGATACAGGAGCAGGCGGGTGGCATCGCACAGGCTCTCAGCCTTGCTGAGGATTTTGTTGATGACGATAATGTCGCGGTGATCCTGGGAGATAATATCTTTCAGGATAATGTGCATGAAGCTGTGCAGGTATTTGAGTCGGGCGCTCGTGTCTTTTTAAAGGCTGTTCCTGACGCTAATCGTTTTGGAGTTGCAGAGATCAAGGGGGATCGCATTGTTTCGATAGAAGAAAAGCCTGCTGCGCCAAAGTCGAATTATGCTGTGACAGGACTGTATCTCTACAATAGTGACGTATTCAGTATAATAAGTACTCTTAAACCATCGGGGCGCGGAGAGCTTGAGATCACTGATGTGAACAATGAGTATATCAGACAGGGCGCGATGTCATATTCTATCCTTAAAGGTTTCTGGAGCGATGCGGGTACCTTCGAGAGTCTTCTCAGGGCAGGGATTATGGTACAGAAGTATCGAGACAAGGCGAGTAATTGAGCAGGATTAATTTTTATCAATTGTCCTAAATTTGGAATACAAAAGCTACCTTTATCGCCAACTATACTACAATCTCCAGCAGATGCAGAAGAAAAAAGAAGAGCCTACCTATTATCACGGTTAGATGCAGGTGTTAATCTTACAGGAGCTATCTTATAAACTTCTATACCTGCGCTTTTGCAGGCTGTCAGTCTGCTTTCCCCGATATCTGTACAGACGATTCCCAACCTTATCCTGTCAAGAGGTACGTTAAATTTCTCAGAATAAGGGATTTTGAACCGCTGAACCTGGGCTATCGCATTATCCTTTGCCTTCAGTTCAATCTCGATCAGGAAGTGCACCCCATCGTTATTTCTGAACACGGCATCAATCCTGGCTCCTTCAACTTCAACTTCAGTTTCCAGGAATTTTAATCCAGCTTCTATCAATTCAGGAAGAGTGGTGATCATCCTTGAGAGTCGATTCTTTTCCCATTTTTCTCATGCGGGAATACATCTTTCGGTTTCCCATCCTCCAACTGTACCAGTATCCCCATGTTCCCAAGTTTGCCTGAACGTGATATCGGGAGAGCACCCCTGCCTTTACTGACCACGCTTTTCCCATTCTTTCTGCTGATGATTCGCAGGAATTCGAGCAGTTCTTCTTTTTCTTTCTCGCTCAATGATGCAATATCAATGATATCATATTTTATCCCGTGCTTTTTACTGACCTCTTCAAGCAATTTTTTAATCGGTCGGATTTCCTCTTCACGGCTTTGCATCGTGGTATAAAGGACATATTTATACATCAAAGATGCTGAGAAGTATGTTGTTTATATATAGTTTATGAGAGGTCACGGACTCTGCACTCGAATGTACGGAGCATCTACGCGCAGGTACATGAGTTTTTCTATAACTCAATGTTGTTCTGGCTTTTTACAAACATAATGCTTCATTTTTACTTTTTCATCATTTTTTTAAATTCATCCACAGATAATCCAGCATCAACCAATATACTTTTAACAACTTTCGGATGCAGGATTTTCCCGCTGTGATAAGCAATGGTTACTCTTTTCCCTTCATCGTTCTTGTATATTTTATGGCTGCCTGACTGCCTTGAGAAACAGAATCCTAACTTTTCAACTATTTTGATCATCTCATTTGCGGTTACCCTTGGTAACTTTTCGCTCATGCAGTTACCTCAAGGGCAACAAGGCTGAAAGAATTGATCTTTTCAATAACCTCGCCGCTTTCGAGGATATCTTCTATATGCAGACGGATAGCGTCTTTTATATTTTCAAGGGCTTCCTCATAAGTATCCCCCTGAGAATAACAGCCCTGTAGTGCTGGGCACATTGCAAAATAGCCGTATTCGTCTTTTTCTATTACTACTGGAAGGGTATATTTTTTCATCTCTAATTTCTCCTTGAATTTAGCTTTGATACTTTAAGACTTCCTTAATTGTGTTAAAAATTATTTCGCGTCTCTTATTCACGAATTCTTCAAATTTTTCTGGTTTATGTAAATTAGGATCTATGGGTATAGAATTCTTTGCATAGAAATCAGGTATTTTTTTAATCAATAGAGACTCTCTTTGTATCATATTTTCTTACCACTTTGTGAATAGATAATTGAACAACATTTGATATTGTATATTAATCTAATGGTTTGCTGAAATTTGTAGTCACGGACATCGGGATGAAAGCACAGAGGCATCAGGAGGATG
>JAWOKW010000313.1:0-5199 GCA_033854095.1 Candidatus Methanoperedens sp.
CGTCACCATTGCTAACATTACTGTTTCTAATTATAATGTTTGAAGAGTAAGCTAAAGTCAAATGACCAGCGTCTATCCCATCCAATACAACGTTTTTCTGATCAAAGATGTAATAGACAGGTTTGCCGTTTACTTTGTTTGTAATGTCAATATTATTATTAAAATCACTTTTGATAGAACCCAAAATACCAATGTTTACATATTTGTTGGAGTTAGCATTGTTGCCGGTCAGCGTGTTGTTGCTGGAATACAACTGATAGATGCCGTACCTGTTGTTCGAAGCATTGTTGCCGGTCAGCGTGTTATTGTTGCTGGAATACAACAGATCGATGCCGTCACCACTGTTCGAGTTAGCATTGTTGTCAGTCAGCGTGTTGTTGCTGGAACCCCACAAAGAGATGCCGTTTTTGTTCGAGTTAACACTGTTATTTTTAATAATATTATTATCTGAACTTACGTATACTCCTGCTTCTGGCCAATAACTATAACCATTTATAACACTAAATCCCTCAAGCGTGCTCCATCCAGCACTCAGGGTTATGGCGTTACCGTTCCCTCCTGCATCCACTACAGGCTTTCCTCCACCAGTATCAATCCCTCGCAGGATAAGCTGCTTGCTGACATTCACATTCTCATAATATGTGCCGCTGTAAACAAGAATAGTATCTCCATCGCTGGCGTTGTTTATAGCATCCTGAATCTTCGTATAATTGGCTCCTCCGCCTGCGCTTACTGTTATTATTCTGGTTATACCAACTGGCGCCTTTTCAATATTCTGAACAGGCGGCGTTCTGTTCATTGAGGCAAGCAATCGCCTTTGCATATCTTCAGCTTGAGGTCCTGGTTGGAAAGGTAACAATCCCGATTCATTGCCAGACCGCTGGCTATACTTCTCAAAATCCTCAGGAAAAGGCATGCTGACATTTGGTCGATGCAGGATAAAATCGGTAAAGTTATGCTCATGCTGTAATAGAGGTGCGCTATACGGCGTCGCCGCCCCGCCTCCCGCCAGCAATAACACCAGTGCGGTTATTCCAACCGCAGCCCAGAGGGCGCGCCCGCATGTCCTATTCATTGCCAACATCTGCGCCGACTCTGCGTTATTCAAAAGCGATACGATTGACGTGATTCCGATTTGTTTTCTCTCCATATTTTTCACCCGATGACCCTTGCGTTTTTGAGTTACAAATTTTTTAGAAGATGCTATACTATATAAACCTGTCGAGACTTTGAGACCGTTACATTACATGTTGGTAGAAATTAAACCGCAGATGAGCGCGGATAAGCGTACTATTAAAACCTTCGGTCATCCTTAAGCTAAAGGTCTCAGCACTGACATCAGCAAGATTTATATTCTTTTATTACATACTTTTTTATCTGATGTATGATTCAATCGTCATAGGCGCAGGACCTGGTGGCTCTGCTGCTGCAACAACTATAGCACAGGCAGGATATAAAGTGCTTATACTTGAAAAGAACAGTACATGCAGGTCGCCCTGTGCAGGCTACATAAGCGGCACTATTAATATCGAGCTGCCAGAGAGCTGTATTGTCCAGTCAAGAATAACAGCGATGCGTACTTACCTTCCAGACCTTTCTTTCCATGATTTCAAATTAAATGGTTTTGTTGTGGATAGACCATCGTTTGATACCGCGCTCTTGATAAAAGCTAAAGAAGCGGGTGCAGAGGTCAGATGGGATTCGCCTCTCATAGACTTTGCAGCAGGCGGGGTAAAATTCAGGGGCGGTGAGGCAAAAGGGAAAATAATTATTGGCGCAGATGGTGTTTTTTCAAAAACCGCTTCTCTGCTGGGGCTGGATAAGCAGAGGATCGCAGTATGCGCCCAGTACCACTTAAAAGGAATAAAACCGACACGCAATACAGCAGAGATTTTTTTTAACAATGATTATGCCCCTGGAGGATATGTGTGGGTGTACCCGACAGGTGAGGATTCTGCAAAAGTGGGCGTTGGAGTAACACGTTCAAGATCCCCGCGCCAGTGTCTGGATGCATTTATCAGCGAATGTTTGAACGGAGTTTCAAAAACAGGATACATAACGGGCGCCCTGCCTGTAGGTGGGCTTCGTGAAAAACTCTGCATTGGCAATGTTCTTCTTGTGGGAGACAGCGCGGGTATGGCAGACCCTGTCACAGGTGCAGGCATCAATAATGCTATGCTTGCAGGCGAAAGTACAGGAAAAACTGCAATTGACGCGCTTGAGAGCGGGGATATGGAGATGCTTGCGCTGTATGAAACAAGGGTTAAAAGGCTGCTTGCAAAGCCGCTTGGCAGGGCTCTTGGAAAAAGGAAACAGCTTGAGGAATGTTTCAGTAATGAGTTATTGCAGCAGCATCTGCCTGAATTGTGGGTGACTTTTAAGCAGTACTGGATGGGACTGTGACATCCTCTCCTCCCTTTCGGGAGGAGCTTCCTAGTTCTTCGACCAAACTTGCTATTATTATCGCTGAAATGTGATCTCTTCCAATGACAAGACCACATTGAGGGCATTTGTGTACTTCTTCCGCTTTGGAAGCTGTTAAAATCTGCAAGTTCTCAAATCCAATGAAGTCAAACCCATCGACAAGAATCAACACCTATTTTCTTTTCAACAAGTACTTCCTTTCAAGAAGCGTTCAACCAATGAAGAAATTGCTCGTGTATTTGGCACAAGTATGAGAAAAGCCTGATCCAATTTTAATTCAGCAAATCTTTGCCCAAACAGCAAAAATAGGTGGTATTAATATCTCTTAATGGCGAAGATATTGCTTATTGATATAGCCTTATTGATACCCAGTGTGGCGAAGGTATTGCTTGGTAACCACCCTATTATTTTGGCAAAGAATAATGTAGGATAGGTTCTTAACAGGAATATATGGCTAACAAATGGGTCTGTTCTGTCTGCAATATTTATGTATATGATGAAGAGAAAGGAGACTCTCAAACAGGGATAGCTAAAAATACCAGTGTTTCAGATTTTCCTGATTCATGGCGCTGTCCTGTCTGCGGGGCGACTAAAGATAAGCTCATCCAGATTTCTGATCAGGAATACTGGAATAAAGCCGCGGCTTATACTGATTTTATGGAGAAAAAAGAGGAAAAAAGAAGTATTTTGATTGGAGTTGATAACCCTGAAACATCGCCAGAGCTAAGACAGGAATATGGGAAGCCTCTTGGCTTGCGCGGCATAGGTCAGGGTTTGAGCTACCTCAACAATATTAAAGCCCTCTCAAAATATAAGCTGAAAACAAGACTGATAACGCAGCATAGCGACCCAATTCTTGAAACTGCATTCTTTGGGAAGAAGATCAGCATGCCTGTACTTGGAGCCCCGATGAGCGGCTTAAGTTATGTGAGCAATATTACAGAAGAGGACTTTGCCTACAATATCCTTGAAGGGTGCAGGCTGGCAGGTACAATCGGATTTACAGGGAACACTTCAGTGGATTATGAGATACATCCTGCAATACTGGCTCTTCGCAGGGTCAATGGGCATGGGGTCAATATTTTCAAGCCCCAGGCACAGGATGTTCTTCTTGAACTGATAAAGCAATCAGAAAAAGAAAATGCTGCGGCTGTAGGCGTTGATGTGGACGGGGCAGGTTCCGTCAATTTCACTCTCACTGGAAAACCTGTTTTCAGAAAAACGATCGATGAACTGAGAGAGCTTAAAAAATCCACACGACTTCCATTCATTGTCAAAGGCATCATGTGCACCGAAGATGCCTTAGCAGCGCTTGAAGCTGGAGCGGACGTGATAAGCGTTTCCAATCACGGCGGCAGGGTTCTTGGTTCAACGCCCGGAGTTGCGGATGTCCTGCCTGATATAGTTAAAGCAGTAAGAGATACAAAAAGAGGCAAAAAAATTGTAGTCACGGCAGATGGCGGAGTGAGAACAGGATTCGATGCTGTCAAGATGTTAGCTCTTGGCGCTGATTTTGTCCTTGTCGGGAGACCGCTTGCAAGGGAAGCTGTTCCTGATGGAGCCTCAGGGGTTAAGAGGATACTTGAATATCTGAGAACAGATATCATCAAAGCGATGATAATGACATCCTGCAATACCCTAAAGGATATAAATGAGAATGTTCTTATTGAGTAAACATTTATATCATAAATAATCATTAAGATTATAGAGCAAAAATGCCAACAGGCGTATATATCTGCCACTGCGGGTCGAACATAGCATCAACCATAGACGTCGAAGAAGTAAGAAAACATGCCCAGACGCTGAAAGATGTAGCGGTCGCCCGCGATATACCGTTTGCATGCGGGGATTCAGGGCAGGAGCAGATAAAAAAAGACATCCTCGAGCACAGACTTGAGCGCATCGTGGTGGCAGCATGCTCGCCCCGCCTTCACGAAGTTACGTTCAGACGCCTGCTTGAGCAGTCAAGCCTCAATCCCTATCTCCTTGAGATGGTCAATATTAGAGAGCAGGGTTCATGGGTACATGCAGATAAAGCCAGCCTTGCAACGCAAAAAGCAAAAGACCTTGTTTCCATGGGCGTGGCAAGGGCTACGCTGCTTTCTCCGCTTGATAAAAAGACCCTTCCTGCGAACAGGGATGTTCTGGTAATTGGAGCAGGCGTCTCTGGAATAGAGGCTGCTCTTTCCCTCGCGGATATGGGAACCAACGTGCATCTTGTTGAAAAAGAGCCTACAATAGGCGGAAAAATGGCACTGATGAATGAGGTCTTTCCTTCAAACGACTGTTCGATGTGCGTTCTTGCCCCAAGGATGTCTGATGTTCAGAACAACCCCAACATTGCGCTATACACCTGTTCCGAGGTAACAAAAATAGAAGGCAGAGCAGGGGATTTCAAAATAAAAGTAATTAAAAAACCGCGCTATATAGATGAGAAAAAATGCAAAGGATGCATAGATATCTGTGCTCAGGTCTGTCCAATCGAAGTACCGAACCAGTTCGATTTTGGCATAGGTAAGCGAAAATCCATCTATGTTCCTTTTGCACAGGCAGTCCCGCATGTAGCGTGCATCGATGATCATTGTGTGGGATGTGACCTGTGCAGGCTTTCATGTCCCGCAGAGGCGGTTGATTTTGCGCAGAAAGCCAAAGAGATTGATTTCAGCGTGGGGGCTATAATAGTTGCGACAGGCTACCAGCCTTTTGATGCTACACGAAAGGAAGAATACGGCTACGGCAGGTACAGGAACGTTATAACCAATCTTGAGCTTGAGC
>JAWOKW010000314.1:0-3568 GCA_033854095.1 Candidatus Methanoperedens sp.
CGTACTCATCCCAGGTGATTTTACCCTGAGATAGCAGTTGTTCGCCTGCGATTCTGGCTTCATGGAAAGCCTTTTTTACTGATTCGACATTGTTCATTTGTTCACCTCGTGTGAACCACTGCCTGAATTCTGCCAAGAAAGGCAGGCAGTGATTCTTTTCATTTTGTGGTTAATATCACCACATTTAACCACATGTTAGCAACATATATATATAGTTTGTGGTGATATATGGTATAAAATGGTGATTATGACCAAAGCAATAATTCAGATAAAAGACGATAAGCAAAGACGTATTGTGATTCCCAAAGAAGTATGGGATATTGAAGGATTACAAAAAGATGATTATATAGAAATCGATGTTAAGAAAATTGAAAAATCAAAGGTGACTTGAAAATAACGAAAAGCATCTTTTCTCATTGAAGGACATTCAATAACATTAAATACAATTAATCTACATTAGATTAATTAGAAGTGAAAGGTCATGGCAAAACGCCAAATATGTGTTCAAGTTGATGAAGAGATTGCTAAGAGAATGGAAGAAATCAGAGATAAGACAGGCATACCTGTAAGCAGGCAAATCGAACTTAGACTCAAAGGCTTCAAAATAGTCGAGGACAAAGAGATAACTTTTGGTCACTTTTTTGATGATGATAAACGATTAGCTGAGGTCAGGAAAAGATGGGATGAAGCATTCGGAGATAAAACTGCACTGGAGATATTGCATAGAAAAAATGAATAAAAAACAGTTGTTGCTTTCATGCTAACTTTCTTTATTGATACCAGTGTATTCATAAGTACCATCAAAACGGATAATGCCACTGAATCATGTGAGAGGTTCATAAAGAGAGTAAGAAATGGACTTTTCAATGGATACATATCTCCTTATGTGGCGGGAGAGATGATGCATTCTATTCTTCACTCAGATGAGATCAGGCAAGATAGGAAAACTGAATATCTGTATGATGTCATAGACCTTGTTGTTTCTTCGAACGCTGACTGGTTCATACCTCAAAATAACGATTTATGTTTGTTTTCCCAACTCAGGAGAGTGGATAATCGAGTAGAAGATGGAGATATTCTTCATGCAACATGCGCTAAGATTCTCCACGTTCCACTTGTGACCATAGATGGGAAATTATTGAGAAGCCAAGGTTTAAGAGATCAAGGGGTAGAAATTTTACATCCTGCTGACGCTGTTAGCAGATTATAAAGCATTCTTGGATTAAGGTTTGAATTAAACCTTAATTCAACTTTAACTCAAAAAGAGTAGATTTATATCGAACTTAATTCAATTGAATTATAAGGGATTAATATCACAGAAATACATACCATATCGATGCGTATTGACGATGAGATATACAATCATATTGAGCAGATGAGAGGAAATAAAACTAAGGTTGAATTCCTTCGTGAATTAATTGTTAATTCATTAAATTCAAATTCTAACTCAACTGGATTAAATCCTAACTCAACTGAATTAAATCCTAACTCAACTGAATTAAACTCTGAAATCAGCCAACTAAAAGCGGAATTAGAGCATCAGAAAGAAATTGATAAAATAAGACTGGAACTAATTCGTAGTCTTGAGAATCAGCTTGGATTCCTTCAGTTACAGTTTCAGCAAGTTATGAAAGCAAACGATCAACTTCTTCTCAATGCTGCTCCTGAGGAAAAGCCTAAGAGGAAATGGTACGAGTTCTGGAAATGATTCCTCATTGCCTCTCCCCTTCCCTGCACCCCAACCTCTCACTCCATCATCTGCGTTCCCTGATGTTTTCAATCGCTTGATCTTAGACTGTATCCTCTCAACTGCTACTGTTTTGTTGATTCGAATATTATCCTCGCAGCCTGCTGCCGCCACAAACTTCCTGAAAAAAATACATGCAACAAAATAGTATCCGCCCTGCCAGCTAATGAAATAAAAACGTACTGCCGACCTGAACACTCCCGTAGTGGTCTAAATTTTATCAAGCGTCTCGATGCCTGCTTTTTTTACATAGGGCTTATTGATCTTTTCAGGCATCCATTTTGGTTTATTCTTTGGGGCAGAAGCAAGCTCTTTCCATCCTTTATAGACATGAACCTTTTTTGTTCCCCTTTCCCTCAGCCTTATCTCAACAGGTTTCTCTTTTGTTCCTTTGCTGCGGTTAGCAGCTTTCAGTGCTGCCTGCCGAGGCTGTTTACCTGTGAATACTCCAGTTTCTTTTCCATTATTATCCCGTAATACAAAATTTCTCATTTCTGCCATATTATACTCTCTGTCAGCGAATCATCGCCTTATATTTAAATTCATATTACAGTATATAAGCTTTACTGAAAAAATACACTGCGGGGCATATATTGAATCGGTCTGAGCAGGTCAGTCTGCTCCAGGGACGGGAAAGACAAAATATCAAATAACTTAACTTATATATAGAAACATCTATTATGAAGAAAGAAAATTCTGAAATGCGATCAGTGAAACAGCATGAACAGAATGGATAGAAGAATTACTATGATGAACTGCTGGCACAGTCCTGGGCATGGAACAGGCGATTGTGACATAAACTATTGTTCTGATCTGGGTTACTATCTCGGATCAGGGGTATGCTGCCATGACCGCACCTGCCAGTACGCTCTTCGTGCATCAGAAGCGAAATTCTGAACCCTGCTATACAAAAATAAACCCATGTGAGTGGCACAAAATCTGGCTGCTGCTGTGGAAAATAAGCTGGCACTGTCCCAGAAGCAAAAATTCATACCGCTTGAAGACCAAACTCAACCCTGATAGGAACTGCCTTTCATGACTGGGTAATTCATTGAAAATATCATACAGAGGAGTGCTGCAAATGCGAATAAAAGAGGCAACAACATGCTAAATGGCTGTGACTGCGGTCATGTTTGTCTGGATAGTCAAACCTGTGAACACTATCAGAACCCTCTCTCATGCAAAGAATACAAAAATATGCGAATCCAGAATCGCATGAAAGCACTTGACCACAGAGGTCAGAAACGGCTTTTTGCAGGTTCGCTGGCGCAGCGTTGACATGATACCGACTTCTGATATTAAATGCTGCCTGGTGACACGAATGTTTATACTATTCCGTGTTCATGGTTCTCATTAAGGAGGAGCAAAATGCGAACAATGTTTGTACAGGTAAAATCAATAGCGGAAAGGCTTGAAAAGAGAAAGAATAAATTTGAGGTAGTAAAAACAGATTTGAACGAGAAAGTGCCTGAAGACAGTGTGTATCTCTGGACTAAAAGAGGGCTTAAACCTGTTGTTCAAGGTACTGCTTACGTCAGGTTCGAAGGAAACGATAAGGTATATGTCTATCCGTTGTTTTTTGATGTATAAAGGTTATATCGATAATAGGGGTAATACAAACATTCGTGTCACCAAGTGCCATTGGATAGTGTTATTCCTCAATAAAAGTCCGCTCATTCATATCTAACACTAATCTCTCATATAGATTGACATGGCTGAAAAAAACGAAGTCAGTCGCCGAAAATCTTCCAATTGCATCTTGGCGTATCAAATCGATAGTTTTATTTAGGGTTATAATTAGGGTATCACCACGATTCGTCC
>JAWOKW010000315.1:0-7532 GCA_033854095.1 Candidatus Methanoperedens sp.
CTGACCGCCAACAATTGTAACTATATCAGTGCTAACTTTTTTAGCTATTTCTGCCACTCTTGCGCACACGTACACGTTACATGTAAATCCTGAGGTCGCAATGATTGAAGGTGAATGACTTTCTATATATCTTTCAACATATTTAAAATCCTTTTTTTCTGCCTGGCAATCAAGGAGCTCTATTTCTATGTCTGGTATTCTTCCTTCTAAATATGCTGCCAGAATAAGCAGCCCTGTAGGCGGGGGAAGATATTCACCCATTAAAAACCAATAGTCTTTTGGAGGTTCTATAAACAATAATTTTGTAACCATGCATTCTCCACTTCCTCTTTATTCAAAAATACTTTTTCATTGCTTTATTGGATAATCCGACCAGTATCCCAGTAGTATAGCTGTCACAACCCCTGTCAAGAAACTGCTTGCGAAACTTAGCCACCTTTGGCACAATCACCACGCGACAGTAAGGCTCATCAGGGTTGCGTTCTAAATATTTCTGGTGATATTCCTCAGCCGGATAGAACGCTTTGAACCGTGTGACCTCAGTTACGATAGGTGCATCCCAAATTTTTGCAGGACAACGCGGTTGACCACTTTCATCACACCCTGTTGAGTCTCTCGATCCTTTCCTCAGTAGATGGATGTGTCGAAAACAGCGACATTAACGAGCTTCCGCGAAGCGGGTTCACTATCATCATGTGAGCAGTTGATGGATTTATATCGGCAGTCTGACCCCGCGCTGCAGATATATCTGCGCTGTGCTCAAGTTTTCCAAGAGCATTAGCAAGAGCCCACGGTTTTCCGCTTATCTCTGCACCGCTGGCATCTGCCGCGAACTCGCGAGATCTGGAGATGGCAAGCTGGATAAGCGTGGCTGCGATTGGTGCAAGTATCACAAGAGCAAGAAACCCTATTATTCCTCCGCCCCTATCATTATCACGCCCGCCGAATCCTCCGAATATCGCTGCCCACTGAGCCATGGAAGCTATCATAGTTATAACGCCTGCTATAGTAGCAGCCACTGCACTGATCAATGTATCCCGATTAGATACATGGGCCAGCTCATGGGCAAGGACTCCCTCGATTTCTTCAGGCGTCAGGATCTGCATAATTCCTGTGGTTACAGCCACTGCTGCATGTTCAGGGTTTCTTCCAGTCGCAAAAGCATTTGCCATCGATGAGTCAACTATGTAGACTTTCGGCATCGGAAGGTTGGCTTTATAGGCAAGTCCACGCACAATTCTATAGAGATTTGGCGATTCTGATTCTGAAACCTCCCGTGCATGATACATGGCAAGTACGATCCTATCGCTGAACCAGTAAGAACCGAAGTTCATGATTATCGCGAGGATCAATGCAACAGCCATACCGCCTGGTCCCCAGAAACTACCTATGGCTACAAGCAGTCCTGTCAGTGCTGCTAACAAAACAGTCGTTTTAAGCATACTTTTCATTTATTTTCTTTACCTCTTAAGCATTCAATTTTATATGTTATGTAAACTGACTGATATATCAAATCGAGTATAAAAGATTTACTAGAGGAAGCCTTCAACCAAAAATATTTATAGAACTGCAAACAAGGTTAAGTCGAAATACAATAGGTTCATTGCAAAAATTTAATTTAAAATCTTTTAGGAAGGTGAATCTATGCATATAAAACCAATAGGTAAAAGAGTTTTAATCAAGCCTGTCAAAGAACAGGAAAAGACGAGAGGCGGGATATATATTCCCGAGACAGCAAAGGAAAAGAAGAAACAGGGAATCGTAGTGGAATTGGGCACTGTTGAAGAAAAAGAATTCCCAATAAAGAAGGGTGATGTAATACTGTACACAGGATACAGCTCAGAAGAAATGGAAATGAATGGAGAAAAATATCTCATCTTAGATACAAAGGATGTAATAGCAAAGATAGAGGGATAATATGGCAAAACAATTGATATTCAGTGATGACGCCAGACATGCTCTTTTAAAGGGAGTAGACCTGCTGGCTGATACTGTGAAGATCACGCTTGGACCTCAGGGCAGGTACGTGGTTCTGTCAAAAAGCTTTGGGAGCCCTGTGATCTCTAACGATGGAGTCACCATAGCCAAAGAGATCGAATTGAAGGATCCTTATGAAGATATGGGAGCCAAGCTGGTAAAAGAAGTAGCCACAAAAACGCAGGATGTAGCCGGGGACGGAACTACTACAGCCACGCTGCTGGCTCAGGCTATCCTGCATAAAGGTATGAAAAACATCACTGCTGGAGCCAATCCTATAGAAATAAAACGCGGCATCGACAAAGCAACAGAAGCAGTGGTAAAGACCATCAAGGGCGCAAGCGAGGAAGTCAGGAGCAAAGAAAAAATAACACAGGTAGCAGTAGTTTCAGCAAATAATGATGAAGAAATAGGCAACCTGATCTCTGAAGCCATGGATAAAGTCGGATCTACAGGTGTCATCACAGTTGAAGAGGCAAAATCGATGGAGACTTCTTTGGAAGTTGTGGAAGGGATGCAGCTGGACAAAGGCTATATATCCCCATACATGGCTACGGATAAAGAAGGAATGGAAGCCTTGCTTGAGAACCCGCTCATTTTGCTGTATGATAAGAAGATCAGCTCAATGAAGGAATTCCTCCCTGTACTTGAAGCTGTGGTGAAGGAAAATAAGCCCCTGCTCATCGTAGCAGAAGATGTGGAAGGCGAAGCGTTAGCCACTATCGTGCTCAACATAATCCGCGGGACGCTCAAGGTATGTGCTATCAAAGCACCTGGATTTGGTGATGAGCGTAAGGAGATACTGGAAGATATCGCTGCGCTTACGGGCGGGAAGGTCATCAGCGAAGAACTGGGCATGAAACTTGAGAATACGAGGCTTCAGGACCTTGGAAGCGCAAAGAAGGTCAGGGTGAACAAGGATAAAACAATAATCATCGAAGGAGAAGGTAAGAAAGAAGACCTACAGAGGAGGATATCCATCATCGAAGGGCGCATCAAGATCGAAGAATCTGATTACAAGAAGAACGACCTCAGGAAGCGCCTTGGAAAACTCTCAGGCGGCGTCGCAGTAGTTAATGTGGGAGCTGCCACAGAGACTGAGCTAAAGGAAAAGAAGATGCGTATAGATGATGCCCTGAACGCCACCAAAGCCGCTATAGAAGAAGGCGTGGTCGCAGGTGGAGGGATAGCGCTGCTGAGAGCTGCAAATGAACTTGATAACCTTTCCTTAGAGGGCGACCAGAGGATAGGTATAAAGATCATCAAGGAAGCCATAGAAGAGCCTCTTAAACAAATCGCTATAAATGCAGGCAAAGAAGGTTCGGTCGTGATCGAGAAGTTGAAAGGAGAAACAAATCCAAATATGGGCTACGATGCAAAGACCGATGTCTATGTGGATATGATCGAAGCAGGCATCATAGATCCCGTGAAAGTGGTGCGCAGCGCATTACAGAATGCTGCCAGTATAGCAGGTCTGATGCTGACCACTGAGGCGCTCGTAGCAGATATTCCTGAAAAGAAGAGCGAGACGCCGATGCCGGGACCAGAAAGCTATATGATGTAAATATATGAATCAGAAAGGGCTCTCACAGAACGAAGTATTTTCTTTACTTGATTCAGCAAAATTAAAGGACACTTCTTATGAGAAAGTGTTGAGTGCCATGTGCACAAGACCGCACCCAATAGCAGTGAGAGCCCATATGCAGTTCATAGAATCAAACCTTGGGGATTTTGGTTTATTCCCTGGTACAAAAGGACTTGAAGAAGAGGTCATCAGGATGATGGGAAGCCTGATGAACGGCCCTGATGCCTGCGGTTATATCACAACAGGAGGCACGGAATCCAATATCCAGGCTATGAGAACTGCCAGGAATATCAATAAAAGAAAACATCCGAACGTGGTCGTTCCTTCTTCAGTTCATTTCTCATTCGATAAGATCGCAGACCTGCTTGGAATAGAAGTGAGAAAAGCCGGGTTGGATAGCGAGTTTAAAGCTGATGCAGATTCAGTAGAGAGCCTTATCGACGATAATACCATAGCGCTTGTTGGCGTTGCTGGCTCAACAGAGTTCGGTCAGATCGACCCGATAAATGAACTTGCAGACATCGCTTTATCCCATGACCTGTTCTTACATATAGATGCAGCTTTTGGCGGGTTCGTTATACCGTTCCTTGA
The DNA here is from genome assembly GCA_033854095.1 of Candidatus Methanoperedens sp. GTDB lineage: Archaea > Halobacteriota > Methanosarcinia > Methanosarcinales > Methanoperedenaceae > Methanoperedens. The sequence continues at coordinate 4,154 of JAWOKW010000315.1, forward strand.
TAAAAAATACGATTTTGATTTTTCGGTCAGGGGGGTGACTTCGATAACAGCAGACCCGCATAAGATGGGTTTGTCCACTATACCTGCAGGAGGACTGCTCTTTAAAGAAGAATCCTGCGTATCTGCTCTTGAGATCGACACACCTTATCTGACAATACGAAAGCAGCATTCTCTCTCAGGGACAAGAAGTGGTGCTGCTGCGGCAGCAGCTTATGCAGTAATGATGCATCTGGGCAGGGAAGGATACAAAAAAATCGTGGACAGGTGCATGAAAATGACCGAGAGGCTTGTCGAAGGAACAGAAGAGCTTAGATTGTCTCCCCTGATCGAACCTGTAATGAACATCGTAGCGCTGGATGTGCCAGATCTGGATGGGGTCAGGAAAAAACTGCGTGCTAAAGGATGGTTCACCTCTATCACCAGAAATCCAAGAGCCATGAGGCTTGTAATCATGCCTCATATGAGCGAAGAATCCCTTGAACTCTTTATTTCTGATATAGGCATATGCCTTTAGGGTTCCACCACGGCTCTTAATGTAGCTATTATCTGGTCCGTGGAAATATCAACTACTGTGACTGAAACTGTGGAACCTGGTTCCAATCTCCATTTTCTGTCCACGGTATTGCCTGAGTTTTGTGCAATATCTGATATAGGGCTATTTATATTTCTTCCATCATATCCATATAATATTATTTTTTCACCCGCATCCCATGTGCTTCCTTCTACGATTTTCCCCAGCTTTTCTCCATTCTCCCCATCATAATTATTTCCAGACAGGTCTCTGTATGTGACCTGTATGTCCTGTGGCTGGCATGATGTTATATTTCCAGTGTATGCACATCCTGTTCCTTTTATGATGACCTCGGTATTGTTCTCAGTTAAAAAATCACCTCCTTTATGTCTCAGGATAATGCTATTATTATGGAGAAAAGACAGGTTCCCATTAGCTCGCTCGATCACAATAACAGCGTGCGGCGCACTCTTATGAGGTGTGAATAAGCCGACAGATGCTATAATGGTCGCAGCAAGGATGACTGTAATCCCGATCAGCAGTATGACGCCAATCACCGCCGCAATAGCATCCTCGTTTTTCATGAATTACTTTATGATTTGCAAGATAAATTAATACTTTTGCCAGGGCTCAGAAATATTAAAGACATATTGAGGATATTTAATTATAAGGGAGAGAGTTAAAATGGTAATATATACCCCTGAAGAAATCGTGGACATGGCAGACCGTTTGATGAAGGATATTGCAGATTCAAAAGATAATATAGACGCTATAATGGCTGCAAGTTTTGCAGATAAATGTGCAGAAATAGTCAAAAACCTTGCAGAAAGCGTGGCTGAGCTTCATCAGCGAGTTGATGTGCTCACAGAAAAAGAATAAGTTCAGTTTGACCGTAATGGAAACTGTTCCATTGCGGATATTTTTTGGTAAAAGATTTAGTGAACTTGATAGAACCCTCATGCTCACGATTAGCTATGGAACCCCAGACTCCACCCATAACGCTAAAAATCAGGTGCAAATAGCAATAACATAATTTGCAATGGCTGAGTAAATTCTTTTCCACTCGGACGACCATGGGGGTTCAATTCCCCCACTCCACAATTTATTAACTCTGCTGATAAAGCACTAATAAACTTTTTCAAAAACTAAACTGAGGAGGATATATATTGGATGGATTTTATGGATTTGCCCGATTTCCATTAAATTTAAATGTCAATAGCCCTTATAGAAATAGCTATTATTATTTGACATAGCGCCACGCCTATCAATTTCAAAGAGATGAAACTGATTATGGGGTTCGAGAAAATTCCTACTCAATCTGCGAGACCGACTGACCCAGAGTCGCTCTTTCGGGATTTGCCTATAACTTCTCCTGATATAATGGGTTTATTGTCGCATCAAGCAGATATTTTAAGAGAATATAATAATAAACATCTTAAATCTGCGGATATTGCTATAGAGCTACCCACCGGTACAGGAAAGACACTTGTTGGACTTTTAATTGGTGAATTCAGAAAGCGAGCTTTCGATGAAAGAATATTATATTTATGTCCCACCAAACAATTAACCTATCAAGTTCAAAAACAAGCTTCTAAATATGGAATAAATTCCCATGCCTTAGTAGGAAAGCAATCAGAATACCCTATATCGGCTTATAATGAATATTTATCCAGCAAAGCTATTGCAATTACTACCTATAGTGGCTTATTTAACACCAGTCCAAAATTAAATGATGCTGATGTTATAATCTTAGATGATGCTCACGCAGGCGAGAATTATGTAGTTTCTTTGTGGTCTGTAGAAATAGAAAGATTTGACCATAATGATCTTTTTTTAAAAATTATTAGTTTATTTGAAGATAAATTATCAAATTATTTCTTAGAATCTCTTCTGGACGAAAGTAGTAAACGTAAAGATGTGTTGGATATGATTCCTGCTCCTCTCTATTGGGAGCGTTTAGACAGCTTAAGATCACTTATAGATCAGAATCTTGATGACGATTTTTCATATCCATGGAGTATTATAAAAGAAAATCTAGCGGCTTGTAATCTATTCATTTCGAGATATAAAATTCTAATTCGTCCATGGATTCCCCCAACTCGTACGCACCTACCCTTCGCAAAGGCGACTCGGAGAATTTATATGTCTGCAATTTTGGGAACTGGTGGAGAACTTGAGAGGATAATAGGTATCCCCAAAATTGACCGATTGCCAGTTCCCGCTGGATGGGATAAACAAGGCTCAGGAAGACGATTTTTTATATTCCCAAATCAATCTTTTGGCCCTAAAGATTATACGCCTTGGCTCTTCAAAAGGATTTGTGATCAAAACCGAACTCTTGTTTTATGTCCAGATACTAAAATCGCAGATCTCATGGAAGATAAGATAAAAGAGTGTAAAAATATTGCTATCCTGAAATCTACTGATATTGAGAATTCCCTTGATCCTTTTAAAAAGCATAGCCATGCAGCACTTATTCTTACCAATCGATATGACGGGATCGATCTGCCCGACGAGTCATGTCGCCAATTGATTATTGCTGGTAAGCCAGATGCTATTAATCTTCAAGAGAGATTTCTTCTAAATCGGCTTGGAATTTCTTCATTACTCAAAGATAGGATAATTACACGATTTACTCAAGCAACTGGACGGTGCACACGTGGGATTAGAGATTTCTCGTTAGTTATTCTTGATGGAACAGAGCTTCATGCCTTTTGCCTTAAAACCGAAAATCGTGAAGTCATGCATCCAGAATTGCAGGCAGAATTACAATTCGGTTTAGAAAATTCGAATGTAAAAACTATTGATGAGCTCTCTGAATTATGCAAACTGTTTTTCGAACAAGGAACTGAATGGAAAGAACAAGAT
>JAWOKW010000316.1:0-6400 GCA_033854095.1 Candidatus Methanoperedens sp.
TTTGGGAACGAGTTTGAACACACTGAAAACAACATCTTTCGAAGAAAAATCCCGCCGCAATGTCCTGAATGCGGGAATAACATGGTTCATAACGGCTACAACGAGTACACCAAAAAAGGTCTTGGCATAGTAAAAATTGGTAAATATCTATGCAAGCATTGTGGTAAAATGCTGGAAGAGAAAAGAACTGCATGGGAAAAGATCAAAACAGAATTTTTCAATATGCTTGGGCTAATTTGTCAACAACTTAGATTGAACCATGTTTCATATCAAGGAATCTCGGACATTCTAAGTCTGATCTTTCCACAATCAAAAGACACTGTTTTCAGGGAATTTAACAATGTTATGGAAGACGTAGAAATTCCACAATTAGAGAACGTGTTGATAGTTCATTATGATGAACAATTTCCAAAAGAAGGACGCTGCCAGAAATTCCGTCTCACAATTTTGGATGCAAAATCAAAAAGACAGTTGGCTGACGAATTATTTGATGATAAAAGCCCTGAGACAATAAAACAATTTTTAACTTCGAAATTCGATACCGCAAAACCAATTTTCATCGTCACGGATTTTGGGACAAGCTATCCAAAGGTATTAAAAGAGGTTTTCGGAGATAACTTGATACACCAGTATTGCCTGTTGCATTTGAATAAGCTTATTGTTAGTGATTTTCCAAAAAAAACAACTATTGCCCAGGAACTCCTGAAATATAAGTTATTGAACATCTTCTATAACCGTGAGAAAGAAATTGAGATGCTTCGCCAGCTTGAACTGGAGGAAAGAGAAATAATCCAGAATAAGGAAGTTTATAAGTCATGGATTAAGAAGGCAAAAAATGATTTTTATAGATTTGTGCATGAATTAGATCTATCTCGCAGGAGAAATAAACAAAATCTTGAGATTAATAGCCTTGATAAAGCAGAGAATAATTTTAATTAACTGATGAATGAAATAAGCTCTTTCGATGAACAAATACAGAAACGATTGAAAATGATTAAAAAACACTGGATTTTAGGATTGTGCCGTTTTTCCCAATCAGTGCGATCCATTATTAGTATTATATCGGGGAGCTTTTCAAGAATCGGACGCATCAGATAGATGAGTGAGAGGAGTATTATGCTTGGCAATATATGTTTATTTGATAAAAAACGACGTATGCGCTGTATGCAAGCCATTACACCTGAACCATTAACCGATAAAGTTTCTCCAAGTTTTGATATATGAGCTTTTTTGTTCTCTAAAAGACAGACGATCAGTTCCGCTAGTGTCTTTTTTTGTGGATTTGACAGATTCAAATTTATTATTATGAACAGGTTTAATAAGGTTTCCTGTAAATAGGTTATAGGGCACATCTCTTTATGTTTCCTTAAATAGTAATAGAGATGTACTTATTAAAAGTGTTAGCTACTGAGGGAATTAGACAAAACATTTAAAGAAGCATATAACCAGGAATTCAAAATTATTATTTTGTGGAGACCAAGAGCTAAAGCTTGAATAAACTCTCTGCTCCTCTTTCCTTTACAACTTCTTTGAACCTGTCTTTTACCTGTGGAAATGCCTCACCTATCACTTTTAAAAACTCCACAAGCAATCCTTCCAGTTTATCCATATCGTGAGTGTCGATTGGTAATCCACATTTCTTGCAGAACTTACTTGCTGGCTCGTTAGCCTCCTGGCATCTCTGGCATGTCCATTGTTTGATAACAGGCTCCTGGCTCTTACTGGCTTCCTTGATATTATAAATCGCCAACACGCTATCATCTATATCTCTTCCACTCAGATGGACATACGTCGCTGGCATCTCTGAATCTTTCCCCCACCCAAAGAACTCCCTCATCTCAGGCTCTTTCAAGCGCTTAGCCATAAAAGTAGCTCTGCTGTGCCTGAAAGCATGAGGATTAACAGCCTTCTTGATGCCAGCCTTTACTGCCAATTCATTAAGAAGCCTGCCAATGAAGCCATAGCTAAGATGGTTATTCTTCCACTTCGGATTATTGCCCACTGGTATTTTACATCATAGATAAGCCTCTGGATCATTCTTGGCTGGATGCTCATTTATCCATACCTGTAAGCTCAGAGTGATTCATAGAAGGATAATACAAAAGCTCTATACCTTGAAGTATAGGCTGCCCCAGCCAGTGCCTTAATGTCATCCTCTGTTAATACTTCCTCCGGAAGCTTATCGCTTTTAACAACTTTAATTTTCAGCCAATTAACCGTATCACCCTTACTCAGCCATCTCAGATACTTCCTGATAATTACTCCGAAATCGTGTTTGCTCCAGTCAGCATAATCGCTTTTCTCAAGCTGTGCAGCATATCGCTTAACATCTATTTCTTTTGCTTCCCTGAAAGATACCTTAAGCATCCTGCTGATACTAACCAATGACGAAAGGTACTTATCCACTCTACCTGCTGAATATCCCTGAGCCAATAAATCGTCAATAAACCGCTTTGCATCTTCCCTGTCCTCTGGATTGAGCTTTGAAACGTATTTCTCTGTGTTCCTGTCCAGATTCTTAGATCTGTTGTGAATATCAACCATGTTCTCAGCCTCTTTTGTTCGTTTATCGGCTAATAAAGCCGAAGGCGTTGAACGTGGTTAAGGTACGCCCCGACTGGGACTTGAACCCAGGTCTAAAGATCCGCAATCTTCAAGGATATCCGCTACCCCATCGGGGCTGCTTCCAAATTCATTTCTGACCTATTAAAGGTTATTGGCCCTGCGAATATTTCTTTTCAAGTTCAAGCAGTCTGATTTTTATATCGATTCCTGCAGAATAGCCCCCAATCCCATTCTTCGCTATTACCCTGTGGCATGGAATAACAATCGGAACTGGATTATTTGCAAGCGCTCTTCCAACTGCCCGAGCTGACAGGCAGCCTGTTTTTTCTGCAAGCTCTGAATAAGTAATTGTCTTTCCATACATTATTTTACTTGTCTCGTACAGTACGTTCTTTGAAAAAGAAGAAAATTCTGAAATATCGAAGTCGCATGAAAAATCCGTTCTCTCACCTTTAAAATACTGTTCTAATTCAAAGCTCGCTTTTAGTGTTTTTTTCTCTGTCAGTTTTTCTTTGTTCTTAATAAACCGAATCGATCTCAATCTACTGTTATGTACTATCTCGATATAACAATCAAGTGGCTGCGCGAATATAATATCTGAATCTTTCATTTTTAATAATAAGTGGTGCATGTATAATAAAGTTTTGACCAAAGAATTTATCAGGTTTGTTACCAAATTTAGTATGAATGTCAGATCAATTCTATGATATCCTTACAGGGATATTGATGCATAAGCAGTTGTCCATAAGCAGTATTGCCAGGGAGTTAAAGAAAAATGGATATGACCAGCATAGATTGATTCTTACTGGCTATCTTCGGGCACTGCGCGATATGGGGTTTCTTGATGAGATCGATATACCTCCTTCAAAAGTATATACTCTTAAAGCGGTAATGAAGCGCGATATCTACAGTATAATAAAAGAGCATCTAAAAGACATCGATGCTTCATATAAACTTGAAGTCGCTGTTTTTATCCTTTCGTCCCTGTTCCATAGACCATGTTTCAATTATGAACTCAGCCTTCTTGGAATCGAAGCGCAGAGAACTAAAACCGTAAAGGAATCAAAGAACCTGAACCTCAAAGAGCATAGAGCTACGGTGACTCGTATCAAAATACCGCAGGACGACCCGGCTTTTGAGATAAGCATGGATGACAGCGATGTACTGCTGCATGGAAATGAAGTTCTGATTGATATTATAAATGATTTAATTGACCTTGACGGATTGAAAGCAAAATATCAGCAGACTAAACTTGCCTGAACTTCGGGATTTTCACATCGAAATTCTTATAAATAAGCATAACCTATTCCACCTTCTATGGACTACTGGTTGGGAGGTATAATCAGCGATTATACTCTGTATAGAATTATTCAAGGAATTATAGTAATACTTTCCCTGTTTACGGTTTATCTTGGTATCCAGGTAGCTCTAACATGGAAATTCCTGAAAAAGGAAGCTGTGGATTTGAATGAAATAGTCTCACAAAGAGGAAGTTTCATTCGGAGCAGTATATTTATAACCATTACAGGGATTTTTATGCTCTCACATGAGTTTTTTGAAAGCCTTGAAGGATACTCACCAGATGCTACAACTTATGAATTTTTTGAACTCGTAGCATTTTCGGGTTTAGTATTGTTCCTCTATGAGTGGTATAAAATATTGAACAAACTCAAAAGGAGTGCGGAGAAAGGGAGTCGAACCCTTGAACCACTGCTGGAGTAGCTCTTGAGGAAGGGGAAGAATCCCCTATAACCCCTCTTTCAATAAGCTTCCCGATGCTGATATTTTGCTTTTTGGATTCAGCCATTAATATACTATATAAATTTTCTGGTATGGTAACGCTTTTAAAGCCTGCTTTGGTCATTTAGTAACCTCGCTTTTTATTCTTTCCAGACTTTCAAGCACTTTAACATATTGCTTTTCATCCATCGCATAATATTTCATCAAGTCAGCTTTTGACCAGCCATCTTTGAGTTTTGCAATAAAAGATGTGTTTTTCATGCCCGTTACCTCAAACAAGGGATAGGCTGTTTTGCCTTTCCTGTCCGCTCAATCACATAGTTTACTATCTTTTCAATCCTCGATAGTGAACTAAGAAGCTCCCTGAAACCATAGCCTGCGATGTACTCTTTAACATTCCCCATAGGTACTTTATACCCCATCAGATACCCTATTACTGCTGCGCTGAATTCGGCTGTTACTTCTTGGTCTTTGTGTTGTCCTGCCTTTAATCCGTTTAAGCGGTCATCTACAGCATGACTTAACTCATGAAGGAATATCGTTACGTGAGGGGATGCAAGTTTAATCTCTTTCCTGCTCGGATTATATGAGCCATATACAGCACCGTTAAACCTTACAGCATCGATTTTTAAGTTAAGCTCCTGAATGATGCCTTTAAATTCATAAGGGATATTTGGCTTGAAGTTCTCTTTTATCAGTGGTGCGCCTTCCGTATCTTCAAATCTAAAAACTGGAACAGCCTTGAAGCCTGCAAGTATCTGTTTTTCCTCTAAGGTCTTTTCATCTATTACCTTTTTGAATATGGGCGCAAGGATATAGAAAGCCTTTGAACCTTTCGTAACATACCTACCGACTGCCTGCCATTGCTTGAATCCTCTGGCATCTTCAGTATTGTTAAGGTACATCAGGATGCGATTTAAAAAGCTCCATTTATCAGAGGGAATGTCATTACCCTTGAAAACTGCCATTACGACTTTTTCAAGGTTATCCTCACGGAACATTTTAAGAAGCGTGTCCATTGCATCCTTAACATGGGGGTTCATAGGTCTTCCCCCAGTTCTCTTAATGCCTGCTCATAACCGAGCATTATAAAGGCAAATTCATCCCAGCTTATCTTACCCTGCTGTAAAAGTTGTTCACCTGCGATTCTTGCCTCACGAAAGGCTTTTGTTATTTCAGTTGTATTTGTCATTGCTTATTCCTCTCGAACAGGAATGAGCCACGCCACAGGATATTTGCCGTATCGCTGTGGCAACTTGCTCTTTTTCCTTGATTTATACATTGATTTAATGGTTTATATACTTAACGGTATAATGAGGTAACAAAAGGTATAAATATTATTATGTATGTGTTAGTAGCGTATGAAAACAAGTATTGAATTACCAGATGAATTGCTTAATAGAGTTAGAGAGTTTAACAAAACACATTCTGACAGACCCATAAATGTTAGTGCAGTATGTAGGATAGCAATAGAAAAGGCATTAGATAAAGCACTAAAAGAAGATTAGAAAGCAATTCAAGGGGGTAGTGTGTCGGATGGGTAGAATAGTCCTTGTTATAAATACGTCATGAAAAGATAAAAATAATGTATATATATATATATATATATACATTATTTTAATATTGAATGTACATTTGCCTAATTTTCAGTTAAAATTGCAGTAACATAATAAATCTCAAGCATTTAAGTAGATAGCCAAAAGTTCTGCCCTAAAGATGCGCTTTGCGCTTGTAATAGAAGGGACAGAATTTTTGGCGACTTACTTAATAATCATTTCAAAACTAAATTCAAAGTCGATATTCAGAGCCACTTTCTTTATAAATCTTTCGGTGAACTACTATAAAAAACTATCTGCGACAACTTGTTAGATGAGGATATTTTTTTCCTCTTGTGCGAATGTCGCACAAAATTTTTGTCCTCATTATTGAGGTGAAAAAAATATGAATAAAATAAATTTAGAACTTAAAGAAAAGGAAAGTCCAAAGAGACAAGTCTCGACAATCAGCCAATTCAATGGCAGTACGCATATATGGGAAACCTGTATGGACAGTGAAGGAAAGTATCTATTGTGTGTTAATAAAGAAGACGGCGTTG
>JAWOKW010000317.1:0-6308 GCA_033854095.1 Candidatus Methanoperedens sp.
GTAGATTGTCCTGGTCACAGGGACTTTGTCAAGAACATGATCACAGGCGCCTCCCAAGCTGATGCAGCCATACTTGTATGCGCAGCTAAAGAAGGCGTGCAGGCGCAGACCAAAGAACACGTATTCCTTTCAAGAACGCTTGGTATCAACCAGTTGATCATAGCACTTAACAAGATGGATGAGATCAACTATGATAAGGCGCGCTATGATCAGGTAAAAGCCGACCTCAGCTCGCTTCTCAAGATGGTTGGCTATAAACCAGACGAGATGAATTTTATCCCCACATCGGCTTTTAAGGGAGATAACCTTGCCAAGCCAAGCGAGAACACAAAATGGTATACAGGACCAACGCTGCTGGCTGCTCTTGATATGTTGAAAGTGCCTGAAAAGCCAGTAAGTCTGCCGCTGCGCGTTCCTGTTCAGGATTCATACACAATCTCAGGCATTGGCACAGTGCCCGTAGGGCGTGTCGAGACAGGAAAGATGAAACCAGGCGATAAGGTAATATTCATGCCTTCAAAGGCAGTGGGTGAGGTCAAATCCATCGAGATGCATCATCAGGAAATCAAAGAAGCAGTTCCAGGCGATAATATAGGATGGAATGTAAGAGGTGTTGAGAAAAAGGATATACGACGCGGCGATGTGTGCGGACATACAGATAAACCGCCCACAGTCGCAGAAGAGTTAACAGCCCAAATAGTAGTTCTGCAGCACCCATCAGCCATCACAGCAGGTTATACACCTGTATTACACTGCCATACAGCACAGGTCGCAGGCACAATCACAGCTATACTCAAGAAGCTTGACCCAAAGACAGGTCAGGTGGCTGCTGAAAACCCAGATTTCATCAAGGCAGGGGATGCAGCAATAGTTACTATAAAACCAACCAAGCCTATGTGCATTGAAAAGGTAAAAGAGATTCCCCAGCTCGGGCGCTTTGCTATACGAGATATGGGCATGACCATCGCAGCAGGCATGGTTCAGGATATCAAAGCACGCCTGTAAATTCTCTTTTCTCTATTTTCCAAAACGAGGATTTATATGGCTCAAAAAGCGAGGATACGCTTATCTGGAACAAGTCCTTCTACACTTGACGGCATCTGCAGCCAGGTAAAAGACATAGCAGTAAAAACAGGCGTAAATATTTCAGGTCCGGTTCCACTGCCTACCAAAAAATTAGTAGTGCCGTGTAGGAAAAGCCCGGATGGCGAAGGAAGTGCAACATGGGACCACTGGGAGATGAGGGTTCATAAGAGGCTTATCGACCTTGATGCAGATGAACGGGCACTGCGCCAGTTGATGCGGATACAGGTACCGAAGGATATCAGTATCGAGATTGTTTTAACAAGTTAATAATTTGGTTTTTTTACTTTTAATGAACCCAGATAGATTAAAATATCTTCCCTTCAGAATATACAGTTGATGGTTGTAACAAAGGTGCTCCTATTTCTTAAAAACATGGTATATGAGAGCACAAGCCCGATGGAAATACTGCGCTTTGCAAAGTACTTTCGTAAAAAAGGGCTGGATGTGGTCGTGGTACTGTGGGGTCCAATGGGAGTGATACTCGCAAAAAAAGGAAAGCACGGCACACCTCCCTATGATGAGCGCATAAAGGAGTGCATCGAGATGGGAGTAAAGTTCAAATGCTGTGAACTGGCGTCAGCAATGATCGGTTTTAAAAAAGGGGAACTGATTGAGGGAGTAGAAATGATACATTCCTTTGAAGTTGCTGACCTGATGCTTGAGTACTGTGAGGAAGGACAACTGGTAATAAATCTTTAAAGCGTGAGTGGCTTACTCTTTCGGAAGCCACTGCATCATGGCTCGGATCTCTTTTCCCACTTTCTCTACCTGATGCTCTTTTTCCTGTTTCTCAAGCGCTGCCAGTACAGGCATGTTTGCCTTGCCTTCAAGCACGAATTCCTTTGCGAACTCACCGCTCTGTATCCGCCGAAGCGCCTCTTTCATCGCCTGGCGGGACTGTTCATTGATAATCTTGGGACCGACAGTCAATCCTCCGTATTCAGCAGTATTGGATACATAATACCACATCTTGCTCAATCCGCCTTCATGTATGAGGTCAACTATGAGTTTTAATTCGTGCAGCGTCTCAAAGTATGCGACCTCTGGCTGATATCCTGCTTCAACAAGCGTTTCAAATGAGGCTTTTATCATGCTTGTACAGCCACCGCACAAATCTACCTGTTCGCCGAAAAGATCAGTTTCAGTCTCTTCCTTGAATGTGGTCTCTATCACACCTGCGCGTGTTGCGCCGATTCCTTTTGCATAAGCCATACCTGTATCCCATGCTTTTCCTGAAGCATCCTGATATATCGCAAGGAGAGCAGGAACGCCGATGCCCTCTGTATATGTGCGCCTCACAAGAAATCCAGGACCTTTGGGCGCGACCATAATCACATCTGTGCCCTTTGGAGGCACTATCTGGTTATAATGGATATTGAAGCCGTGTGAAAAACACAGGGTCTTGCCTTCACTCACGCTCGGTGCTATTTCGCTGTAATAAATAGAAGCCTGTATTTCATCAGGCACAAGCATCTGTATCAGGTCTCCTTTCTTAGCAGCATCAGCCATGCTCATGACTGTAAGCCCGTCAGTCTTTGCCTGTGCCCATGACTCACCGCCTTTCCTGACGCCCACAATTACATCAAGCCCTGAATCATGCAGGTTCTGCGCCTGACCAGCACCCTGGCTGCCGTAGCCGATAACAGCAATCGTCCTGTTTTTCAATACATCTAAATCTGCATCGTTATCATAGAATATTTTCACCATAGTCTATACCTTCCTTTCCCCTTAAATTACATTAATAAGGATAAATGTTTGGCAGTGGTTTTCCATACTAAAGGGAAAACTCTATGCAAAATGAATACGTTCAATCAGCCCATGTGTAAGGTTATTGAACTCCACTCCTCCTTTAACTCCGCTTATCTCAACGCCGTCAAATTCATCGCAGCCGCATAATATATCCTGTTCAGGATGCGTGCCTGGCGTTATACTGCAGCTGATCCGTGTTTTACTGCCGGCTGAAACCACTATTTTAAGCCGCTTCGATGCAGGGTGATTTTTTGGCAGGACAATAAAAGGTGAGCCCACCTCACGGATCATATAAAGCACACATTTTAAGCCGTTCACGGTCTTTTCGTCCGTTCCAAAACCAGACGCAATGAGAAGGTCTTCAGGCTCAAGCGCAAGAATAATCTCCTCTTTATCAGTCTCAAGGAAAAACTGGTTGTTCTCTCCCACCTTGACGACTCCAATAGTGCCTTCTTTTCCTCGTAAGAGGAGCATTTCATCGGTATTTAATGGATTCATTCTTCTTTAAACATCTGGCTTACATTGCCTGAATGACAGGATGGGCAGATTACCTTTCTTCCGACACCTCTGAACTCATTGCTGCAGTCAGCACATTTATAAAATTTAGCTTCCAGCGCTGTGACTTCTATATTGAACGCATCGCCAACACTGCACATGTTTTTCACCTCCGCGATTGGTAGTCATATATAATGTTTGCTCACTGGTATTACCGTTTAATCCTATAAATAGATTATCTGAGACATAGCCTTGCACTTTTTAAAATATTTTCATATTGTATGGAAATGTATTTGGATTAAGAGAAATAGTGTATGATATAAGGGATAATTTCATGGATTTTGACTATATTATTGTTGGGGCAGGGGTGGTTGGAAGTTCTATCGCTTATTACCTAAAAAGTGAACTTCCGGAAAGTAATATCCTGCTTCTCGATAGAAATCACACAGCAGGCGCCGGTAATACAGCGCGGAGCGCAGCACTTTACCGCAATTTTTTTTCATCACCCACAAGCCGAATGCTGGCAGGCAGTTCAATTAAATATTATCTCGAGCTTGGCGACAAAGTCCAACTGGATCCTATAGGTTATCTCTGGCTTTTTTCAGAAGAACAATGGGCTGATTCTCAAAAAGCCATCAGTCAGCTTGACCAGAAGAAAGATAGATTTGAAATTCTGGATAGGGCAGCAATATCCTACATTCTGGAAATAAACCCTGAATCAAAGGGACAATTCCCTGAGGTGCATAAAGGAATTTATTGCAACATGTGCGGTTCCATCTCAGGGATGGCACTTGCACAGCATTATGCTTCTGCATTTAAATCCATAGGCGGAAGAATCAGTTTTGATACAGATATCAAATCCTTTATTCTGACAGGGCAGGAAAGTAGCTATGCACCATGGGATGATATACGAGTTAGCAAGATTGTTGACCAGAAAGGTAACGAATATACTGGAAAACATTTCGTCATAGCAACTGGGGCATGGACCCATGATTTACTTGCTCCAATTGGTATTGCTTCGTGCATACTTCCCAAAAAGCGACAGCTTTTCGGTCTATTCATAAAAGACGCGGCGCAGTTCTTGAAGGATTCAAAAAAACCTGCCATCATATTGCCTGCTGGAGGAGTTTACATAAAACCCATACTGAATAAAAATATTCTTATTGTGGGATGTGCAGATGGCATTGGTCAGCCCTTCATAATGTCGAATCCTGATCCCGACCCAATCTATTTTCAGAATGCAATCGAACCTGTCTTGAACCACTATTTTCCTAAGCTCGATTATACATTATCCCTCAAGTGGGCAGGATATTATGATTATCACTGGCCTGATATGCTCCCTGTTGTCGAATCCGTGGCTAATGTTACATGGGTCAGCGGAACTTCAGGAAGCGGCATAATGAAAGCCGATGCTATCGGCAGAATCGCAGCCGCAAGACTGGAGGGTAAAGATGAGGCGATACTTGCAGATGGTATCAAATTCAAAGTATCAAGACTATCATTGCGAGATAGAAAGGTTGAAAAGGAAGAATTAATCATTTGAAGTTACACATGATACATGGATAAGAATAAATGCAAGGATTTGAGAACTCTCTCTTTCCAGCTCGAGCCTGTGCCTCCCTTTAGACTGGATTTGACAGTATGGGCACTGCGCCGCAGAGCAAACAACATTGTGGATAGATGGGATGGCAAAACTTATCGTCGACTGTTGTCGCTGGATGGTCAAGCCGTAGATATTGCAGTAACACAGCCTGACATGCCCGATGATCCCATGATCAATATCGAAGCTGCATGCGCCGAACTTTCATCTAATATAAAATCCACTTTAACGGCAATAGTAGAACGGATGCTTGGTACTCAGCAAGACCTCCTAGAATTCTACCAGCTTGCAGTACAGGACGAACAACTCGCATCGTTAGTGCAGCGATTTTGCGGGCTCAAACCACCTCGTTTTCCTACACTGTTCGAGGCAGTGGTCAATGGAATCGCATGCCAGCAGATAACGCTTACTTTAGGGATTCTCCTGCTCAATAGATTAGCCATAAACTATGGCATGTCTATCCAGGAAGAAAGCACATCTGTTTACGCTTTCCCCAGACCTGAAGATCTGGCAGGATTGAAATCCGAGGATATACGAAAATTGGGGTTCAGCTATAATAAATCCCGTGCAATTATCGAGCTTGCTCAAACGGTTTGTGAAGGAGGTCTGGAAGACATAGAAACACTGGATGATGAGTCTGCTCTTATGCGTCTGCGCCAGTTGTGGGGTGTGGGACGCTGGACTGCTGAATATGTCCTGCTGCGAGGTCTTGGACGGATTCGTCTTTTCCCTGGAGATGATGTGGGTGCACGCAAGAACCTGCAGCGATGGTTGAAGCTAAAAGATCCTATTGATTATGAGGACGTCAGAAGCATTCTCTCAAGATGGGAACCTTATGCTGGATTTCTTTATTTCCATTTCTTGTTGGATCGACTTGCCAAGGATGGTATCTATGACGAAAAATAGTTATGAAAAATCTCCTGTTGTGTTTACCATCGGACATTCCACACGAGAGTTAGATGCATTCATCAATCTCTTACAGGCGCATTCCGTGACAACGGTCGTAGATATTCGCACGATTCCGCGTTCAAGACATAACCCTCAGTTCAACTTCGAAACTCTACCAGGAATTCTTCACTCTTCAGGCATAAGTTACAGGCATATGCCAGGGCTGGGCGGATTTCGCCATACAAAGAAAGATTCGCCCAATACGGGCTGACATAATTTATCTTTCCGAGGTTTTGCTGACTATATGCTGACAGAAGAGTTTGAGAAAAGCATAGAGCAGTTAATGCATCTTGCAAAGTTAGAACCTATTGAATAACCATCGGCTGTTTTAAATAAAAAAACGATGTATTCTGGTTTTATGAGCATAATGTTTCAGCCAGAATTTGATAAATGCCCCATATGTGGAGAAAAACTTGTTAAAAAATATAAT
>JAWOKW010000318.1:0-5707 GCA_033854095.1 Candidatus Methanoperedens sp.
CCATATCTTTTGTATAAACCTTTCCTTCTTTCAGTCTTTTAAGCAGTTCTTCGGGAGGAATGTCTACAAGCTTGATCTCGTTCGCAAGCTGGACAAACGTGTCAGGTACAGTTTCACGGACACGGATTCCTGTTATACTGAAGACTATGTCATTCAAAAGTTCCTCTACATCCTGATATCGCTTGACATGGCGAGAATCGGGGGCATTGGTATGGGCTAATTCGTCAACAATTACAATCCTGGGATGCCGTGCCAGAACACCGTCCAGGTCAATCTCCGAAAGCCGAACACCTTTGTATTCGGTAACTCTGAGGGGTCTGATTTCCAGACCTTCAAGGAGCGTTTCAGTTTCTATCCTGCCGTGTGTTTCAGTCTGCATCTATCATTGAAATCTATTTTATACCATCAAGTGCAAGATTTAGTTTCAAGACATTAATACGTTGCTCTCCCAGAAATCCGAACTGCCTGTCCTCGACATGTTGAAGCACCAGTTTGCGTACTGCATCCTCGCTGAGATTACGCGCCTTTGCGACACGGGGTATCTGTACCAGGGCAGATTGCACACTGATGTGGGGGTCCAAACCGCTTGCTGAGGCTTCCACAAGATCTGAAGGCACTGGCGCCTGTATGCCTGATGACTTCAATAGCTCTGTTCTATTTGCAATCTGGTCTATCAAAACCTTATTCGTGGGTCCGAGGTTTGAGCCTCCCGAAGCAAGGGGATTATACGGAGGGTCACTTGTAGCTGAAGGGCGCGACCAGAAGTATTTTGGGTCTGAAAAAGGCTGCCCTATCAGGGCTGAACCTGTGAGATTGCCGCCTTTATCATATAGAAGACTTCCTTCTGCCTGTTTCGGAAAAAATAATTGCGCCAGTGCGGTCACAGCAACAGGGTATATGATACCTGTGAGTACCATCAGGATTGCGAAGAGTCTTAATGTTGTAGTTATGTATTTCATTATTGCTCCTCCTTAGAGCCTGCAATTCATACTATCCATGCATTCCATCAATGGCTTATATTCTTCATGCTATTAATTCTTCATACGCATATGTATGCCCGATTAAACGGAGATCTTTGGTAAATCCTCTCATAAGCTCTTTCTGATTTTCTGCATCTTCTCATGAGTTTCTTTTGTATAGTAGCGCTCACCGCATTTCATGCACACGCCCGCTTCCACTGTCAGCACTGCTGTATTGCATCCGCCTTTAACGATCTTCTCTACTTTTTTCTCTATTACTTCGCCACCGCAGTGTGGGTAGACCGGGATTATCCTTTCCATATTTTTCACCTCTTTGATTTTCTTATTATGCCCATACACTATGTATATGCCTATCGTTCTTATCTCTGCCGTATATCAAACAGCTTGGAACTGGCTTATCGTCGGCATAATCTTCTATCACTTCGCCATGAAATACTGAATAATACAGGTCATCATCTTCGATTCCATCATTTTCAAGCTCTTCATCTGCATGTTCTGAGATGTTTATATATCCTTTCTGTATTGCCTCCTGTATTTTTATAATGTCCATTTAAGCTTATCCTCGATGTTTTACCTGCGATCATCTGAAAAAGCCAGAACCTAAACCTGAGCCGAAGCCGGAGATCAGGGTCGAACCTGCACATACAGAACCAAAAAAACCTGCCAAGGCTAAGAAATCAGTCAAGAAATTTGCCGAGAAATTCATCAAGACCGAATACGGCAGGGCAATTATAAAGAAAGCAAAAGCTGGCGTTATCAAACTGACATCGGACGACTTGAATGCTGACGTTATGATTCTAAGAGGGTGAATTGGAAGAACTGATGCTCGTAAACCCGAAAGGGAAGTATCCGCGCAGGAAGTCTTTACAGATCGTCTTTCCTAAGCCGGTAAAGCACATGAAAGTAAACCCCTCGGCAATAGACAGAGTAAAAGAAGTTGAGCAAGGGCTTGATGGGAGACGTTACTTTCAAGGAAGTTGCGGGAGGCGCAGGTGGTGTTGCATCCACAGTCTCAATTCCGCAATATAAGACAAACACAAGCGGGAAATTATCTGCAATCGATGACCTGGGAAAAGAGTTTGATGAAATAAATCAATGGGCATGAAGCTAAAAGGCATAGTCATCGCCGTTGGGCACGAGTGTTAATGGTGCTTTTATTCCTTAATTACATAAATATATTTATTAAAATATTTATAATTTATATTCAGGTAGAAAAGTATATAAAAAATAAAGTTATCTTTACAAGTATGACTGAAAATATCAAAGTCCATGAAAAGGATAAACAAATATTTGACATGCTTCAGGCTGAATTAACGCTGAGGACCGGCAAAAAGATAACCCAGCAGGACTTGTTCTCCGGTATAATAGAGTTTGCAAGATCGAAAAAGGAGAAATTTTTTGGCAAGCTATTGAAACTTCCCCTTTCTGAAAAAGAGATTAAAAAAATAAAAAGCCTGCAGAGCGATTGGGGTGTTATTACAACTCAAAAAGAGATAGATATGGTGATTTATGGAGCCGAGAGATGAGTGTTTTTATTGATGCCGGTATATTCATCGCGTATATTAACAAAAGGGATGAACATCATACCTCTGCTACTCGTCTTATTGAAGACGTTATGAAAAATAAATATGGCGCAGCGTTTACTTCGGACATGGTTTTTGATGAGACTGTGACTTTTATCCTTTACAGGACAGGGGATATCGGTAAGGCGATAAGCGCCAGGGATTTTATTCTGGGAAATGAAGAAAAAAGTATTCCAAGGTTTATAAATCTCATTTTTGTGGACGGAGATACAATGGAAAAAAGTTGGAATACCTTTGTAAAATATGCGATTAAAAGGTTGAGTTTCACTGATTGTTCTTCGATAGAACTGATGAAAGCCAGGGGTATAGACTATCTCGCAAGTTATGATGGCGGATTTGACGGCGTAGTGACGAGGCTCTTATAACGACTCTCATCCTTTATTACATAAATATAGTTATTATAATATCAATAATTTTTATCCCTATGAACGGAGCTATGACACCGCCTGCTCCGTAGATGAGAAGGTTGTACATCAACAGCTTCTCAGCAGGCATCGGGCGGTATTTGACGCCTCGCAATGCCAGGGGTATCAGGAAAGGGATAATTATGGCATTGAAAATGACTGCCGACAGGATTGCGCTGTATGGGTTGGCAAGATGCATGATATTGAGGATATCAAGCTGTGGATAGATGGGCATCATGGCTGCAGGTATGATGGCAAAATATTTTGATACATCGTTGGCGATGCTGAAGGTCGTAAGCGTTCCACGTGTTATCAGTATTTGCTTCCCGATTTCAACAATATCCATTAACTTTGTAGGGTTGCTGTCAAGGTCTATTATGTTTGCTGCTTCCCTTGCAGGTTGTGTTCCTGTGTTCATGGCAACAGCCACATCAGCCTGCGCTAACGCAGGCGCGTCGTTCGTGCCGTCGCCTGTCATGGCGACCATGTGCCCCTCTTTCTGGTTCTCACGAATCAAATTGAGTTTGTCTTCAGGTTTTGCCTCAGAAAGGAAATCATCCACCCCTGCCTCTGCTGCAATGGCTGCTGCTGTAAGATGGTTATCTCCTGTTATCATGACCGTCTTGATTCCCATTTTACGCAGTTGACCAAAGCGTTCACGGATGCCGCCTTTTACGATGTCCTTTAAATGTATAACGCCGAGGATTTCGGCGTTATGGCACACAACAAGAGGCGTTCCTCCCGACTTTGCGATGCCTGTGACCTTTTGCTCAAGCTCTGAAGGTATATTTCCTCCTTTGCCTTTGACATACTCCATTATTGCTTCTGAAGCGCCTTTCCTATAAGACTGCCCGTCCACATCAACTCCGCTCATACGCGTCTGAGCTGTGAATGGAATTGATTTTGCTGTGCGGGGGAGTTCAGTCAACCGCATCTGGTGTTTCTTTTTTGCAAGAACAACTACGCTTCTTCCTTCAGGCGTCTCATCTGTCAGGGATGCAAACAGTGCTGCATTGGCAACTTCCTTCTCAGTATGCTTGCCTGCAGGAATGAATTCCACCGCCTGTCTATCGCCAAGGGTAATTGTTCCTGTCTTATCAAGGAGAAGTACGTCAACGTCGCCTGACGCCTCGATGGCTCTCCCAGAAAGGGCTATCACGTTCTTCTGGAAGAGCCTGTCCATGCCGGCGATTCCGATAGCAGGCAGGAGCGCTGCAATCGTTGTAGGCGCAAGACAGACAAAGAGAGCAACAAGCACGGTAATAGAGGCAGGCGTACCCTGTCCTGCGGCTTTCACGCTGTATATTGATAGTGAGAGAAAATTGACAACAACAAGGAAAAAGACCACTGTCAAAGATATCAGCAGCACTTCCAGTGCGATTTCATTCGGAGTTTTGCGCCGCTTTGCTCCTTCCACAAGGGCTATCATCCTGTCAAGGAACGCTTCACCGGGATTCGCGGTTATACGCACGATAATCTCGTTGGAAATGACCTTTGTCCCGCCAGTTACGGCGCTTCTATCCCCGCCTGACTCCCGCACGACCGGGGCTGATTCGCCTGTGATGGCTGATTCATTCACCAGGGCTGCACCTTCAATCACCTCGCCATCGCCAGGTATCATATCCCCGGCTTCCACGAGAACGCGGTCGTCTTTGCGGAGTTTTGCAGAAGAGATAAGCTCATATTTTTTGGATCCGGGAGCTTC
Source organism: Candidatus Methanoperedens sp. (assembly GCA_033854095.1). Taxonomy (GTDB): domain Archaea; phylum Halobacteriota; class Methanosarcinia; order Methanosarcinales; family Methanoperedenaceae; genus Methanoperedens. The sequence goes on from JAWOKW010000318.1 coordinate 4,673, forward strand.
AAGCTTCTTTGCCATAACCTCTGTACGCGTCTTGCGAAGCGACTCGGCACGTGCCTTTCCCCGCCGCTCTGCAAGCGACTGTGCAAAGGTTGAAAAAATCACTGTCAGCCAGAGCCATAGCGATAAGATTCCGACAAACCAGGAGGGTTCACCGGTTTTAAAAATTAAGCCTGCAAAGAAGATGGCTGTTGTAATAATGCTTCCAATCTCAACTGCAAGCATCACAGGGTTTCGCAAGAGGCTCAGTGGGTTCAGATACCTTAATGAGTCCAGCAATGCCTCACGCACGAGTTCGGGTTCAAAGAGCGTTATAGTTTTTTTCCTGCTCATGTCAATTCACCTGCCAGCATTTTCATGTGCTCCACAACGGGTCCAAGCGACAGAGCTGCGAAGAACGTCAGCCCTGCAACGACAAGAATAACAAACGCAAGCCATATAACAAATGTAATCCCATGCGTCGGCAGCGTGCCAATGCTGGGAGGAACATATTTTTTCCTTGAAAGAGACCCTGCCATGGCAAGCGCAGCTATAGCAGGACCAAATCTGCCGATGAACATCGCAATGGCTGTTGTAATATTATAAAAAAGAGTATTGACATTGAGCCCGGCAAATGCGCTGCCGTTGTTATTGGCTGTAGAAGCAAAAGCATAGAGTACTTCGGTCAGACCATGGGCACCTGTGTTCAGAATCGATGAGGTTCCTTGGGCTATTACGAGCGCAATAGAAACAAAAATGAGTACAAGAATGCCTGAGATTAGGACGATCAACACTGACATCCGCATCTCAAAGACTTCTATTTTCTTGCCAAGGTATTCAGGCGTCCTGCCTATCATAAGACCTGCAACGAAAACAGCTATAATTGCATGAGCAAGAATCGTGTAGAGCCCTGAACCCACACCGCCCGGAATAACTTCTCCCAGCAGTGTGAGCAGCAATGGAATCATTCCACCTATCGGGGTTAATGAGTCGTGCATTGTATTTACAGCACCATCAGAAGTGGCTGTTGTGCTGACTGCGAAGAGAACCGAACCCCCT
>JAWOKW010000319.1:0-5246 GCA_033854095.1 Candidatus Methanoperedens sp.
CTGTCCTTTCATCACTGAGGTATGATAAAGTAATCTTTCTCGGGGATTATTTCGATGACTTTAACGATACAGTTGAAAATGCAAGGAAGGTCGCAAAGTGGCTAAAACGATCTCTGTCTAAACCGGATAAGATTCACCTGTGCGGGACCCATGAAATGTGGTACAGATTTCCTGAAAATCCGTTCCTTCAAGCAAGCGGGAATACAGAACAAAAATCGAATATTATAAACCATATCCTTACGGAGAAGGACTGGAATACATTGAAATTATGTTATTACGAACAGGGCTTCCTGCTAACACATGCAGGAGTGCATTCATACCTGCTCGGAAAGAATAACCTGAATACACAGGAAATGCTCAACCGGATAAAATCCGAGACCGAGAAAGCATTACAGGAGGTCAGGAATGGTTGCACAAATCCCTGGCTGGATGCTGGATTTGCCAGAGGAGGATCGCAGGTAGTCGGAGGGATAACCTGGTTGGACTGGCATGATGAATTTGAGCCAGTGCCTCATTTAAATCAAATAGTCGGTCATACGCAGTTAAGATATCCGGAGGAGAAAATCACAGAGAACAGTAGGAACTATTGTCTGGATACAAAAAACAGGCATATCGGAATACTTGAGGAGGGGGTGCTCTGTATCAATGGAATGTATCGGAGTTGATGGATGTAAAAAGGTCAAGTGTTTTTCCAGTTCCATGTCGAAAAGCAGTATGTGAAAGCACCTACGAAGAAGCGAGCCGCATTAATCATGCATTAACTGGCAGATACTTATCAAAGCAGAGTTGGTTCAAAATCTTAATTACATTAGCAATCATTGCTGTATATGCAATAAGGTGATTATATGATAGAACATCCCTTGAAAATCTATGAGCTATTAGACCCAGACCTCCTCAAGCATGTTGAAAATTCCAGTGACTTTGTTTTTGCTGAAGGTGCGTTGCCAAGGAAATTCAAGTTGCTTATTGCAATGGCTTTCGATGCGTCATACGGAGCAGTTAACGGTGTGAAATCGCTGGCTCAGCAGGCAATAGACGCTGGCGCTACAAAAGAAGAAATCACAGAAGCGCTGAGAGTTGCAGAGCATCTGAGCGGAGTAGGCTGTGTCTATACAGCTGGAGTGGCTCTGAAAGAACTGTTTGGCTGAAAATGAAGGTGGCGTAGCATTTTTTGCTAAAACTCCTTCCTCTGAGTTGATTCAGGATAATACCCCAGTCACGGAGAGGTATTCGGGATTATCCCCTCTGAAGAAAAGACTTTCTCGACTGTCTTGTAGAGCATGTTATATAACCCGATGAACAATTTCTGCTTATGCCCGTGGAAACAAAGGAGATTTCAGCTACAGGGAAAGAAGGCTGTGGAATAAAGGAGGAATATATTCTGGAAGCATTGAAGCAGATTATGATAATACCAAAAGACCATGAATTAAAGATAAAAGTCCCTCAAAATATACCTGAAAATGAAACGGTAGAGGTGATACTTATTATCAAGAAACGAAATGAAACCTTCAGGAAGAGGATAACTGAATTAAAATATGCCGCAAATGATAGATTATTTCTTGATGACATGAGAGATATCTCAAAAGATTTCGAGTCAGTAGATTCAGAAGGATGGTAAATCAATGGAATACAGGTGGCATATATTCCTTGCTGACCTCGATCCTGTAATTGGTTCTGAACAGGGTAAGACCCGCCCTGTCCTCGTAATTAGCGAAGAGGAAATAAATCAGCTTTTGCCAGTGGTGAATGTTCTTCCCCTGACGACCAGAAAGCCTGAAAGAAGAATATACCCAAACGAAGTACTTGTGTCAGCAGAGACTGGCGGGTTGCCCCATGAATCCATAGTTCTCTGTTATCAGATCAGGACACTGGATAAAAGGCGTCTCATTCGAGACATGGGTATGATAGATGATCCAGATTTGCGAGAAAATATAATCGACGCTCTGGCTTTTCAGCTTGGGATATCCAGATAGAAATTATGAGACTGATGCTTCACCCAGCTATTGATAAACAATGGCAGGCTTCAGCAAAAGATCATCGGCTCGATATGGCATGTTCCCGCAGGCGTCAGGCACAGGACAAACTCAAAGGAAACCGCCATATTCCTGGTTTTCAGGCACAAACAGACAGCCTGTATTCTGGCGTGATTGATGCTGTTTTAAAGCCCTCACCACTTCTTCAACGCTTGTATACATTCTATCAGGCAGTTTCTCAAGAATCGTGCTCGCATGCACATGTTCCTTCTCGGTCAGGTCAAACACCTTCCAGCCCTGCTTTTCTATCAGTTCGCTCTTTGTTGTTGGGAACTTTACATCTTCATCGAGCACGGTCTTCAGTGATGCCAGTCCAGCAGTCTTTGTGACATTAGGGAAGACTCCGCTTCTCTCATATACTTTTAGCCTTGCAGCGTCTTTGTACATCCTTGCCCCGTGGAATGTGATGTATTCTTTTTCCCGGCTTTTCTCTTTTACCCTCCTGTCAATTTCCGTGAGCTCTGCGTCATCGAACTGGTAGAGGTTATGTTCACCATGCCCGAAAAGGCGAGTGTACAGTATATCGGAATCAACAGCAGGCGTTTCCCGCGAGATATCAGTACAGTGTATTATTCCGAGATCACGCATAAGCTCAATCGTTCCCTTTCCCATGCGCCCGCGTATCTCCCATGTCAGCTTGATATTACCAAAATCAATTGAAGAAAACAAATCCCCGATGTCTTTTATCTTTTCATCCGGATTAAAAGAAGACGGTGTCTGGATATGGAGTATCTCAGCCCTCAATTCGCTGCAAGTGTGAAGCGAGCGCACAAGTATTTCATGACTTTCCCTGCACGGAGATAGCAGGTACTTATGCGTTAGGTCCTTATGGCAGCGCACGGAGAACATAAAACCAGAAGGCACTCTGCGCCTCCATGATTTTACCATTTCGATGGAAGGGTTCGTATAGAAGGTTGAGTTCACCTCTACAAAATCAAAGGCCTTTGCATATGCAGTGAGGGAATCCATTCCAGGAACCTGGAAGTATGCCCAACCGCCAGCGCCGATATATACTATGGACATAAGTATTAATCAGTTGGGATATAATTATATAATCTTATGGGCGCTATTCGACTCGGCTGTTCAGGATGGGATTACCGGGACTGGGCAGATATGTTCTATAAAGATAAAGACGAGTCAAAACTCCGGGCGTATTCAAGGATATTCAACACTGCCGAGATCAACTCCACATTCTACAGCTATCCCTCACAGGGCATCGTTTTCGGATGGGCAAGGCACACGCCACAGGATTTTAAATTCGCAGTGAAACTCAACCGCCTGATAACGCATGAAAAAATGCTCGATTTGTCAAAAGGCGTGGAGGATGACCTGAAAAGATTCTGTGAACTCATGAAACCACTTCAGGAAGCAGGAAAGCTTGCCTGCATTCTGATCCAGCTCCCTCCTGGAATGAAATTCAAAAAGGACAGGATAGAAGATTTCCTGAAAATACTGCCTTCCGAGTTGTGCTTTGCGCTTGAATACAGGAACGAGACCTGGCTGGCAGATGAAGCGCACAGCCTGCTAAAGGATTATAATGTTGCAGCCGTGGCTGTCGATGAACCGCTGCTGCCACCTGAAATCAGGCTGACCTCTGATATTGCATACGTGCGCTGGCATGGGAGAGGTGAAAAGATGTGGTATAACTACCTATATTCAAAAGACGAGCTTGCACCCTGGATACCTAAACTTAAGGAAATGTCGCAAACCGCAGACGTTTACGGCTACTTCAATAACCACTACCACGGCTATGCACCTGAAAACTGTGTTGATGTACTGGAAATGCTGGGGATGGCTGCCCCTGAACAAAAAGAGACGAGGCAGCGCATATCCAGTTACCGGATTGGTAAGGTAACCACAAAGATTATTTCAAGGACACTCAGCGATTTTTTTGAGCAGGAGAAGGAAGATATAACAACCCTGCTCTCAGGATATATCGAGGCTTCAAGGCTTGAGAAAGCAAGGGAGATAAAGGATATTGAGATAATCGAACTGGGCGCGGATAAGATAGTGGCGGATGTAAGAGGTTATTCGGTTTATATTGATATGGAAAAGCGGTTCATACTGCACGACTGCGGAGACTGGAAAAGAACTATGCGAGAGCGACGGTTCTGCAAGCATATCGGAGCGCTCATGCTTGCGCTGCCTGAGGATGCGGCGAGGGGTTTGCTTGAGGGGATTAAAAGGCAGGAATGGGAGTTCAGCGAGTATACGGGGCGAGGGGAGGTATATTAGATGGCCAAATTATCAAACAATATCAGCCTTAAACTGGCAGGGCTGATAATCGGAACTGGACTTGCAGCATCGATACAGTTAGCCTTAGTTCCACTGGTAATGTCGTTTTATAGTTATGTTATCACCGTGTATTTTCTCGTTGGTCTTATCGCTGGATATCTCCGTCCAATCCTTTCATTGTGGTGGGGAATATGGCTTACTCTTCCCTGGATTGCCTGGATATTTTTCAATATCGCGAGTATGGGATTTAAGGATGGGATCGCTCTCAGTATTGTGTGGTTATTTTTCTATTCTTTTCCATTTTTGCCTGCATGCATAGGGGCTTTTGCTGGAGCCAAAACATCTATATGGAAAAGAAAAATAACTTCATAAATCACCCAAGTTTTACCCTTGATTATGACAACAATTATATTCGTGCTATAATTCTCTATCGTTGCTATGCGGTTCTTGCTATTATTTGATATTTTCTCATAAATTTTGTTGTCATAGTTATATGACAACAACCATCAAAATTGATTTTTGGAGATTAAAACAAAAAACAGCCTCTGCGCTCATAAAAAATTCATTTTTGATTATTGTTGTCCTATAAGCAGGGGTAAAGTTGGGTAAATCAAAAAGCGGTAATCTATAATCATGCCAAAGTTCGATGTAACGGAAAAGCGCCCCCGCATCAACATATTCAAGCTCGGCGGCCTATTATTTCAAGTACTTTTTCGATAATCCTGAGCTTTTCAGGGAGCTTGAGCCTTTCTACGAGAAACATGGGAAGAGATACGAAGAGAGAAAAGGAAGATTGGATTTAGATTTAGATGAACAAATATTAGAAAAATAAAAATCTTAGCTACCCTCCCCTGTTTTGATTATCACCCATGTGGTTGTTCCAGAACCGTCAACTCTGGGTCGTTTTTCCGTGTCCCATCCTCCCTCCCCGAAAACTTCATTGAGCGCACCGCGCACAATGCTATGGGCAAATTTATT
>JAWOKW010000320.1:0-8910 GCA_033854095.1 Candidatus Methanoperedens sp.
TCAAGAGCGTACTCGCGCCGCAAGGAAGAAGGTAAAAAAATGCCTGACCTGATATTGATCGATGGAGGAAAAGGACAGTTAAATGCTACCCTTTCAGCGCTTTCAAAGCTTGGGCTTTCATTGAATACAGCCGCGCTTGCAAAGGAGTTTGAATATATCTTTCTTCCTGAGAGGGAAGCTCCACTGATCCTGCCCAGAAACTCGTCTGCGCTTCATTTATTGCAGAGGATAAGGGACGAAGCCCACAGGTTCGCTTTAGAATACCACAGGAAACTCAGGGCAAAAAGGTTGAGAAATTGAAGGGTCGGTCGCAGCCGATACATTCAAATGCTATCAGAGCATAAACAGGAATCATGGCAAAAAAGAAAGAAAGCAGCGGTCTTATGTCTTCTGCGGGTCTGATGAGGTATTATGATTCAGAAGAGACCGCAGTATTAATAGACCCTAAAACTGTAATTTCAATTGCGGCAGTCGTTGGGATAGCCGTTCTGATATTGAATGCATACTATGGTATCTGGCCCCTGAGGTGACCCCTCAACTCTTTCATGTGGCGTATCCTTTTCCTGATAAGCTCTTCAGTCCCTATGTCATGTCTGCTGTAAAGGCTGCCTTTCAAACCTGAAATGCCTGCTTCAGCTTTCTTTTCAGCTTCTTTGAGATTTTCAGCTACGCCCAGAACTGCAATGGCTCTTGAAGCTGTGGTGTATATTTTACCGTCCTTTTCATACACGCTTGAATAAAAAAGAAGTGCGTCCTTTAAATCTGTTATTTCCACGATCGAATCCCGTGTCGGGTTATCAGGATATCCGGCAGGGACAGCATATTTGCATACGGTAGCCTGTTTTTTAAATGAGACCTTTATTTTATCCAGCGTGCAGTTCACAATGGCAGTGCACACATCGAGGAAATCGTTATCAAGAAGAGTAAGAACATTCATGGCTTCAGGGTCGCCAAAGCGTGCATTGAACTCTATGACAGATATACCTTTTTTTGTAGCCATGAACTGCCCGTACAGGATTCCCTGGTAAGGGACGCCTGTTTCTTTCTTAACCGCACGAACAACATCGATCATTATCTTTTTTGCGTCGATGTAATCAGATTCTTGCATGAAAGGAAGGATATCCTTTGAATCGCTGTACGACCCCATCCCACCTGTGTTTGGACCCTTATCCCCTTCATACGCTCTCTTATGATCCTGGACCGCGGGAGCAAATGCAAGTGTGCTACCATCCACAAATGCCTGCACTGTGAACTCTTCGCCAACCAGCCGTTCCTCGATTACTAAATCATCATTTAAAAGAACTTCTCTTGCATACCTTTTTGCGCCATCGATATCAAAGTGGTCTCCCATGACACGGACGCCTTTGCCACCTGTCAGACCAGCAGGTTTTATAACAGCATCCTTCAGTTCGTCTATATATTCATCAGTACCGCCCTCGCCTTTCCTGAAAACCCTGAATTCAGGACAGCCTGCAATATTATATTTATTCATAAAATTGCGTGTCCATGCTTTATCAAATTCGGTCTGAGCAGCAGGTTTTCTTGGCCCGACGACCGGGATGTCAGCAGCCCAGAGCATGTCCGGGATACCAGCAGCAAGCGGCGTCTCATGACCTATAACAGCAAGCTCTATTCTGTTCGTGCGTGCATAATCGACAATAGCAGGATCTGTCTCTTTTACAAGTAGGAAATCCTTACACAGGCTTGCAATACCCGGGTTCTTTTTGCTCATCGCAGCATAAAGCTGCGGGTATTTCCTGCTTCGAGCGATAGCCATTGCAATGGCATGCTCCCGCCCTCCGCTTCCTATCAAGAGTACTTTCATAATTTGTTCCAGAATGTTTGCGAACATAAAAATGTTCTGGTTATTTATTAGGATTAGCTGTGGTCTTCCTTGTGCCGATATATTTAATAACTAAAAAGATGTAATTAGACTGGATTATGAACATATCAGAAATACCCAAGAGTATCGGGTACGCTGTCGTATTTGGGTTGATAGGAGTTATTATAGGACTCTGGACGGCCGATCTTCTCTATGGTTTGATCCTTAAAAATATAGAGCGAGTGACCACGATATACATTTCTTTAGTGATCGTACTATTGATCGCAGTCGCTGCGTTCTCACTCGGTTTTATCAAAGGAAAGTATTTACTCGAACAATAGCGATGCAGGCAAAACGTGGAAATACAGAATATGAAACCGCATCGTTTATTATAGATGAAGCACAAATTAACACTAAGGAGCAGGTAGTGATGATAGACTACACCAAAGAATCAAAGTTGAGCGTGAAATCAGCCGTTGAAAAACTCACGGAGGACCTAATGGATAACAAATGGGGCGTGCTGAGCGTTATCGATGTAAAGAAGATCCTTGCAGAGAAACTCAAGGTCGAATACGATGATTATGTCATACTGGATGTCTGCAACCCAGGGCTTGCATATAAGGGACTTTCAATAAATAAGCAGGCAGGTCTTATTCTGCCGTGCAAGATAGTGGTCTATACAGAAAAAGGCAGGACAAAGCTCTCGCTGTACAGACCCACGGTTGCACTGAGCACAGCAAGTTCGCTCCAAGGATATGATAAATTGAATAAGCTTGCAATCGAAGCCGAAGATGGTCTAAAGAAAATTATGGATATACAATAGGTGATAGAGTGCAGACGGTGGAGATCATGGAAAAAACCTTTGAATCTGAATCCAACGACATAGCATTATACCTTGCAATGTCAAGAAAAGCCGAAGAAGAAGGATATCCAGAGATTGCGTCGTATCTCTACAACATAGCAATGGATGAAGCGCAGCATGCTGCTGCATTTGCAGCCCTTCTCGGCAAGGTCAGGGATACAAAAGCAAATCTTGTTGCAATGCTTGCAGGAGAGATAAAAGCAGAAAAAGATAAAGAAGACGCTGCAAGAGCAGCGCAGGCTGAAGGTAATGAAGATGCATTTGCTTTTTTTGAGAAATCGATGCATGATGAACACAGGCATAAAGAAGTGATAAAAGAAGCCCTTTCAAAACTGGAAAAAGATTAAATCAACGGTGAACTGATATTATAAGGAGACAACTTTATGGAACCAAAGAAAGTGATTGAAAGTATAGACGATAAAATGGGATTCATTCCAGAGATTATGAAAATGATGGGCGAATTGAATCCTGAATTATTTGAACATTATAAAAGATGTGATGATGGCATACAGGAGGATGGTGCGCTCTCAGCAAAAGTGAAAGTGCTGATGTCGCTTGCTGTAATGGCGTCGCAGAGATGTGAACCGTGTTGCGAATCCCAGTTGCGCAGCGCATTAAATCATGGAGCCACAAAAGAAGAGATAATGGAAACAATGAACGTCATTTTCATCACATCAGGCGCACCAGGTGTAGCAGTATGCAGGAAAGCCCTCAACCTCTTACAGGGTACAGAAGGCCAGGGAGGTCACGGTTGCGTTCCTGCAAAAAAACGATAAACTAAAAATACTTTTGTGTTCATTGAATATCAATGAGAATTAATTACAAGGGAGTATAACATGAGCAATAAAATAATAGATGCATTGAACAAAGACCGTGAAGATGAGCTGTCAGCTATCATACAATATATGAAACATCATTATGAAGGAGAAGGGATGGAAAGCCCTGAAATCCTTGATATATTTAAGTCCACAGCAAAGGATGAGATGAAGCATGCAGAGAAGCTGGGCGAGCGCATCGTTTACCTTGGCGGAACCCCGACAAAGAAGCCGTCTCAGATAGTAGAAGGGGGCGACCTGAAAAAGATGATCCAGGACGACCTCGCAAAAGAGAATGCTGCGATCAAACAATATAAAGAGCATATCAAGCTTGCTATTGAAGAGGACGACCCAACGACAAGGCTCATGCTTGAAGAGATCCTCTCAGAAGAGGAAGGTCATGCTGATACGTGGGAAACCACGCTTGGAATAAGGAAATGATCGGAAGAGAAACGCAATTAGTTGATTGTAGAGAAGCGATGGGCTTAGGGCGCGGCGGAGGCATAGCGCAGCGCGGTACACTGTCCGAGGCTGCAAGACCTGATGTCGTGGCGATTGCAATGACCCCTGGCAGAAGGCACATCACCAAGCCTGTATGCGAAATCACGTATGGGCTCAGGAGAGAAGGAATCCAGGTAAGTGTACTTGTTCTTGAAGCTGGAGCAGGCGTACCTATGGATGAAGTTGGAACTACTACGGCTTCAAGAGGCTACGGCTCCTCTTTTGGTCTGACAGCAAAGGAAATCGAACAGATAGCCAGGCACAGGCTCGTGCTGATACACATGGGGAATGTAAATTCCCACATTGTGTTAAAAACTAAAAAAATTCTGAAATACGTTAATATACCTGCTGTGATCGCATGTGAATATCCCCTTGATTTTGAGGACTTAGCAAAAGCAGGGATCAAGACAAAATATGTGAAGCCAAAGAACCCCCAGACCGAAGGCACTGTTGTGGCTATCGTCAGCGGCATAACAAGGGGCGAGACATGTTCAAGGGGCAACCTCAATGAGCTGGTCAAGGAAATACGCTCAGTATTAAGCCAGAAGGTTGAAGCGACCCATGCGGTCAGAAGTGACTTATTGATCAGTGAAGGACTTATGGCAAGTGAAGGAGAGTGAATGATTTGAAATGCTATCTATGTGCTAAAATGGGAAAAGATACAGACGCAGTAGCTGTGTGCATCGTTTGTGGAATGGGTGTATGTATGGAACATTCTATCAGGGAAGCGACACCTGTCTGGAAAGGCGACTATCCTGTGAAACTTGAAAAGGATGTTGAGAACCTTATGAGGATACTGTGCCTGCCCTGTCATGAAGCTCTTAAGGAGAACTGGTGATTGCTATGTTGAAATGTTATCAATGTGCAGAAAATGGTGCGGATGAAGAAGCTGTTGCAGTATGCATCACATGCGGCATGGGGCTGTGTATGGAGCATGCCAACCGCGTCGACCTTCCTATATGGGAAGGAGGATATCCGGCGCCTGTAAAGATATTAAAGAAAGGTCTTCCAAGATTCATGTGCAGTTACTGTAAGGAAGTAGTGCTCCCAGCAGGCGCATGTGAATAAGATATGTTCGAGGTGCGCTTTCACGGCAGGGGCGGTCAGGGGGCTGTCATGGCTGCCCAGACACTTGCAGAAGCCGCTGTCATTGAAGGCAACTACGCTCTCGCCTTTCCTTTTTTTGGGGCTGAACGAAGGGGAGCACCTGTCCTTGCTTTTACGAGAATCGACCCAAAAAAGATATACAGCAAGACCCAGGTTTACGCTCCTGACTGCGTGGTCGTCCTTGATGATTCGCTTCTTGATACCATCGATGTGGTATCAGGCTTAAAGCCGCAGGGTTCGGTCGTAATAAATTCAAGGGATTCGCCAGAGGATATAGACCTTGGAAAAGAACTGGTTACAGCAGCAGTGGATGCAACCTCTGTATCACTTGAAATACTTAAAGCCCCGATAACCAACACAGCCATACTTGGAGCGTTCGCAAAAGCCACTGGGGTTATCAAACTTGATTCACTTGAAGAAGCTATCAAACGAAGGTTCGGTGAAAAGCTCGGAAAGACGATAGGAGAGCGAAATGCCCTTGCTGCAAGGACTGCATATGACAAGACAGTGCTCGGAAAAAGTAAAGGGATAAAACGGCTTGAGCAAAAGAAGCAGTGGCTTCCCACATATCAGGAACTCCCTGTTGGGGGCGCGCTTGTTGAAGGGAAAACAGAGGCAGGTCTTATCGGACCTGGAAGTTTTATTGATAACAAAGTGATGGGCTGGGCTACATTTCGCCCACTGCGCGATAAAGAAAAATGCACGATGTGCCTTTTATGCTGGTTCTACTGCCCTGAAGGGACAATAGTGCGTATCTCTAACAGGGGAGACCTCATGACCAATTATGATTACTGCAAAGGCTGCGGCGTATGTGCAAACGAATGTCCTGTGGATGCTATAAAAATGGTACGGGCACGGGTGTGAACAAGATATGAAACAGGTAATCACAGGAGACCATGCTGTTGCGGTAGGCGCAAAACTCTGCCGCGTTGAGGTCGTGCCTGCGTATCCAATCACACCGCAAACCCTCATCATAGAACATATCGCTGACTTTGTGAATGACGGAGAAATGGATGCAAAATTCCTTACAATGGAATCAGAACACAGCGTCATGAGCGTGGCTGCTGCTGCATCAGCCGCAGGTGCAAGGGTGTTCACAGCAACATCGTCCCAGGGTCTGGCGTTCATGCATGAAATGATATATGCTACAGCACCGCTGCGCCTACCTGTAGTGATGGTGAATGCCAACCGCACGCTGGGGGCGCCTCCTGGAATCTGGTGCGAGTACAATGATTCGATGGGAGAGCGGGATTCAGGATGGCTCCAGGTATATGTGGAAGATAATCAGGAGGCTCTTGACATGGTCATCCAGTCTTATCGGATCTCGGAGGATAAGCGGGTGCTGCTTCCAATAATGCCCTGCCTTGATGGCTTTGTGCTGACGCACACAGTTGAACCTGTTGATGTCCCAGATCCGCAGGACGTTGATTCCTTCCTTCCTGCATACAGACCAGATGTTGTTCTTAACCCTGCAAAGCCTGCGATGATAGGCACGTTCATGCCTGCTGAATACATCATGGAAATGCGCAGGCAGACCACATCTGCATTTGAATCTGCAAAAAAAGTCATTCAGGAGATAAATGATGAGTTCGCAAAGGTCTTTGGGAGAAATTACGGCGGCATGATTGATACCTATATGATGGAGGATGCAGAGGCTGCACTGGTCACAATGGGAACTGTTACAAGCACTGCCCGTGAGGTTGTGGATGAACTGAGAAAAGCAGGGAAAAAGGTCGGGCTTGTCAAGCTCAGGTTCTTCAGACCCTTTCCTTCAGAGAGATTAAAAGAAGTGTTATCAGGCATGAAGGCTGTGGGTGTTGTTGACAGGTCTATATCCTATCTTGGAGGAGGACCTGCATTCAATGAGATACGCTCTGCGCTTTACGGCATGTCGATACCTGTTATCAACCACCTTGCAGGCATCGGGGGAAGGGATGTCACAGAAGAACAGATAAAAACGATGTTCGCTCTAACGCGAAGAGCAGCAGAAGGTGAAAGCGTGAAGATGATAAATTGGCACAATACAAGAGGTGAATCTGTATGAAGCTCAAAGACCTGCCTGATGAAAACCTGTTCACTGCTGGTCATACAGCATGCCCAGGATGTGGTGTAGCGATGTCGATCAGGAATGCCATACGGATACTGGGGAAGGATACATCGGTATATGTACCTGCCAGCTGCGCTACTGTTTTTGGCTCTACGTTCCCGTATGGTGCATGGAAAGTGCCTTTTTTTCACACAGCCTTTGAAAATACTGGCGCGTGTCTGGCAGGCATGAAAGCAGCGTTTGAGAAGAAAGGGATCGAAGCAGTCGCAGTGGGATTTGCAGGCGACGGCGGGACGTATGATATAGGTTTGCAGAGCATGTCGGGCGCAGCAGAGCGCAATGATGACATACTTTATATCTGCCTTGACAACGAGGCATATATGAACACAGGCATACAGCGAAGTGGTGGAACGCCATTTGGCGCATGGACCACGACCACGCCTGTCGGCACAAAGAGCCAGGGGAACAGGCGTTTTAAGAAAGCTCTCGGCGACATCGTGGCAGCGCATGATATACCATATTACGCCACTTTATCTATCGGTCATCCTCTTGATTTCATAAATAAGGTCGATAAGGCAAAAAACATCAAAGGCTTCCGCCTTCTTCATATGCTAACGCCCTGCATCCCTGGCTGGAAAATCGACCCTGCCAAGTCAGTCGAGGTTACAAAACGCGCTGTTGAAAGCGGGATGTGGACGCTTTATGAGATCGAGAACGGTGAAAAAAGGATTACATTTAAGCCAGGCAGAATGAAATCTGTCAGGGATTACCTGATGATGCAGGGAAGATTCAGGCATATGAGCGACGAAGATATCAAGAAACTCCAAATGTGGGTCTGCAAGAAGTGGAACTTACATTACAAAGAAAAAGGCGCACCTGAGATATGTGAAATCGAACTGCCTGGCGAACATCATGCTGTCACAGAGGAACACAGGGAGATGCACGGCTTATGAACAAGATAAAACCTAAACTCTACACACTGAGCACCTGCATGCACTGCAGGGCAACAAAGCGTTTTTTGAAAAAAAACGGGATTGAGTATGACTATATCGATGTGGATACTTTGGACGGCAAAGAAAAAGAAGACGTGCTTTCAGAGGTAATGAAAATAAGCGGAGGCATGAGATTCCCCACAATCGTGATTGGTGACAAGGTAATCGTGGGGTTCCGTGAGGACGAACTTAAAGAAGCACTGGGGATATGAAAGTCAATGACCGCCGGATTAAGGGCAGTAAGTAAAGCAGTACACTATTCTTAGAAAAACTTGCAGAAAAATAAAAAGCAACATCAGAAAGTATTAAATCCTCCCAATTAGTTGATAATATGGGAGTTATGGCTGAACCTGCTGAGAAATATATCATTGGTGCAGAAGAGGCAAAGAAAGCATCTATAAGTGATTTGAACCTGATACTTTCATCGAGTGAACGCGGCATCTCTGCCCAGGAAGCAGAAAAGCGGCTGGCACAGTATGGATATAACGAACTATTTGAAAAAAAGATTAATCCAATAGTCAGGTTCCTGCGCTATTTCTGGGGACCGATTCCCTGGATGATAGAAATCGCATTGATACTTTCGGCGATCATTGGTCACTGGGAAGATTTCTGGATAATCTTTGCACTGCTTGTGATCAATGCCGTGGTTGGGTTCTGGCAGGAATATAAGGCTGAGAACGCCATTGAATTATTAAAACAGAAGCTTGCGCTGAAAGCGCGGGTGCTGCGCGATGGCAAATGGATGCAAATCCCGGCACGTGAGC
>JAWOKW010000321.1:0-6877 GCA_033854095.1 Candidatus Methanoperedens sp.
CTTTCGATGTTCTTAAGGTAAGATGCACGATAGCGGGCACAGATGTATATGCAGGAGAAACGGTAAGATTGGTTATGAAAAACGGTACACTCTGCACTACCAGAGTGGATGCTGACATGAACACTAACATCGCTGCCTTCGGCAGAGTGATGTATAATGCTAAGGCTGGTGAGGATATTGTGGTTAGGGAGATAACAGGAACACTTTCACCAAAAACCGGGGATATCCATATAGTGCCCATCCCGCGTGTAATAGAAGGGGGCTCAAGGGCAGTTGACCTGGAAACAATACGTATAATAATAGCCGAGCGTAGCCCGCACAAAATAGGGGCTATGGGAACGTCTGCAAAAGTAGTGGTTAGAAAAGCAGGTATTCACTGTGATTTTGAGGTGGATGTAATCCAGTCAAGCATACTTGCTGCCTCGAGGGGACTAAATGTTATGGTGTTTGCTACTGGCGGTATGGTTGATCGTGTTATTCAGAAAATAGAATGCCACAATAAGCAGAGTGGGCAGAAAATTAAATATTCATCATCGTCTATCCAAATCCGAGATTTAAGTACAAATGCTATTTTAAAGATTGATTCTTATGCATAAAACCTGCAATCAGCTTTAGCACACTGCTTATTCCTGAAGCTATGCTCACATTTGAGTTTTGATACCGGAATATGCTCAAGTTCTACGCCAAGCACTTCCTTGAAATATTGATCTGCAGTCTCTATTGCAGCAAATGTGCTTCGTTTGCAGCATCTGGCTCCCCTGTTACTTACTATTGCTGCGAGTGCCCTTGATGTCATCATATTCGCAGTCCGTCGTTCATGGTCTGTCAAAGGCGTGGCTTTCAGTATTGTGCTCATGGCAATGCCTGTGGCAATAGCTGCTGCATCAGTGCCGTACAAACCGCAGTAGCCGCCTGGCACAGTGGCACCGCGCCTTATAGCCTCTTTGATCTCTTCATCCGTCGCTTTGCCAGTGAGGTTTTTGTATGCAGTAACCAGCACTGCTGCGATCATGGCGTGATGCTCAGGACCATGCATTGGCATGGTGGGGTGTTTCATAATGATTTTTGCCATTTCCATTGGGTTTTTGGAGTCCGAAGAAAGACAGAACTGGGTGATTATCTTAATTGAATCACTGGCGTGGCATTCATTGCATACGTAATGACCAGAGGGACAGTGAATGTTGGCAGATTCTGCTTTTCCACAATAGGTGCACGTTACCGCAGCGGCTGTAGTCAAATATTCAAGTTCAACGCCGCATATCATGCAGTTTTCAGTTTTTTTGTTTTTTTCTTCCATAATTCCTCATATTCTATTATTCATATATTGTAATCAATAGGTATCTTAATATATGAGTCTTTCTGATGCACCCATTTTCACACCTTATAACCCTTACCTCACCTTTGTCCCATTCTTAACCCCTTTTTCAGGCACTAACAGGGCTGCATCTTCAGCGTCAGCAGTAAGTACCATTCCCTTCGATTCCACGCCAAAGAGCTTTGCAGGCTTCATATTGGCAAGCACCGCGACTTGCTTTCCTATAAGTTCAGAAGGAGCATAGAATTTTGCTATCCCTGCAACGATGCTGCGCTTCTCCCCTATATCCACTTCAAGCCTCAGCAGCTTATCAGAACCCCTGATGTTTTCTGCCGAAATTACTCTCCCTATCCTGATATCAAGCTTCTGGAACTCCTCAAAAGTTATCTCAGCCTTCTCCTTACCAGCCTCAAGCTTATTTTTCTCTTTCGCTAATGCTATCTTTATCCTTCTATTAAGTATCGACCCCATTTCCTTGATCTTTACATCCTCGATTTTTGAGAACAATATTGAAGGTGCTGAAAGCTCTGCAGATGGCAATTCAACAAGAGCATCCTCGAATCCTGCACTGTGCACATCGGTTGTAAATGCCAGCTGTTTCCACGCCCGTTCCATATTCCCTGGAAGGACAGGTTCAAATAGCAATATAAGCGCTTTTGCGATCTGAAGGCAGTTCTTCACAACATGCATGCATGCCTCTTTATCACTTTTAATGAGCTGCCACGGTTCATGCGACTGAAAGTATGCGTTCCCGTACTGGGCAAGTTCCATCATAGCATCTGTGGCTTTCTTGAATTCATATTCATCAAAGGCGGATATTACGCTGTTGATGGTCAAACCTATTTTTTCAAATATCTCTTTATCAACCCTGCCTTCAGGGATGCCTCCAAAATTCTTATGTGTGAAATGCACTGTCCTGTGGAGGAAATTCCCAAGTGCACCCACAAGTTCGTTATTCACCTTGTCCTGGAAGACCTTCCATGAGAAATTCAATTCCTTTGTATGTGATGTATAGTTCGCAATATAATACCTCAAGAGGTCGGGATGAAAACCGTGTTCAAGGTAGTCTTCATCAACCCACACCACATATCCCCTGCTCTTTGAGAATTTTTTATCATCGATCTTCAGCATACCTGATGCCGCAACAGCCCACGGCTGAGTATAACCTGCTCCTTTCAGCATCGCTGGCCAAAAGATGCAGTGGTGGTATGTGATATCCTCGCCTATGAAATGGATGATGCGCGAATCATGCTTCCAGTATTGTTCCCAGTCCCTGCCGTTCTTTTTCGCCCATTCCTCGGTAAATGAAATGTAACCTATAGGTGCATCCACCCAGACATACACAACAAGGTCGTCGTGACCTGGGAAGCGCACACCCCATTCAAGATTCCTTGTGATGCACCAGTCCTTTAATTCACGCGCCCATTCCTTTGCATAGTTGATTGCATTGGATGTGCCTCCAAGCGTATTCAGGTATTTTGAAAGAAAAACACCAAAAGCTGAAAGTTTGAAAAAGAAATGCTCCTGCTCCCTGTACTCAGCAGGGTTACCGCATATCCTGCACACGGCATTTTTTATCTCGCCCGGCTCAAGATGCTTTCCGCATCCCTGATCGCATTCATCACCGCGTGCAACTGCCCCGCAGTAAGGACAGATACCTTCTACATATCTATCTGGAAGAAAACGTTTATCGTGAGGACAGTAAGCTAATCTGATGACCTGCGGATAAACATATCCCTGCTCGATAAGCGAGCTGACGATGCTATTCGTCCTTGCATGGTTTGTGGGGGAATCCGTATTCCCGAAAAAACTGAACTCTATTTCCATCGCTCTGAAGATATTCTCGAAATGCTGATGGTACTTGCTCACAAGCTTCGAAGGCGCAATACCCTGTTCTTCAGCATTTACAACAATTGGAGTGCCGTGTGCATCAGAGCCGCAGATAAA
This sequence comes from Candidatus Methanoperedens sp., assembly GCA_033854095.1. Classification (GTDB taxonomy): domain Archaea; phylum Halobacteriota; class Methanosarcinia; order Methanosarcinales; family Methanoperedenaceae; genus Methanoperedens. The sequence goes on from JAWOKW010000321.1 coordinate 3,263, forward strand.
GGCGGCTTCCTGACCCTGTTTCCTGAGAGCCCTTACAAAGATGTCGGCTGGAACATAGGTACGCAGATGCCCGATATGGCACTTGCCGTTGGCATATGGGAGACCGCAGGTCACAAGAACGGGTTCTTTTGATGGAAAGTTGGACATGGCTTCTACATGGAACTTCCTTATAAAATATGTTTCTGTGATTCAAAATGAATTTAATGATTAATCAAGAAAAAAAACCTTAAATAGACAGATGACGTATTTGGAAGCAAGGAGTGAGTTTGCACGTAATGCAAATCAATCTTGAAATTTACCCATAATTATAAATTTATATAATTAAATTTATAATTAATAATTAAACGGAGTGAATTAAGTAATGGTTAAGAAAAGTGAAGAACAAAAAGAAGAGAGCGGAGAAAAGAAGGACGTTTTCAGAACATGGGCAGACAGCTATGCTGCTGCTTCAAAGATGTGGGAAGATTCGTACATGAATCTCTATAAGCCATGGATTGAGTCCACAGGTCAATTGTTTGAGAAAGCTGTTGATCTCTCTAAAGAAGCCACACCCGAAAAATATAAGGAATTTTATAATGAATGGGTACAAACTCAGCAGAGCATCTTCAGCAAATTCTGTCCGCCTGCAGGACGCGAATCTGATAGAGAGGCGCTTGAAAAATTCCTGCTCAGCGCAGAGGAATCAACAAGCCTCTTCAGGTCATGGATTTCTGAATTAGAGGAAAATTCCAGCAGGACGCAGGAGCTGTTCCAGGGCGAACCCGACCCTGAAAAATACAGGAAACACCATGATATGTGGATGAAGTCCTATGAAAAGATATTCGACGGGATGCTGGCGCTCCCCACTATGGAAAGTACAAAGGAGGTATTTGAGAATTACAGCGGCATACCGCATATCTACTTACGGAACTATGCACAGATGTCAAGGCTCTGGAAGGATTCATACACAAAGCTTTACATGCCGTGGATTAATTCCATGATGAAACTTTCAGAGAAAATGGCAGAGATATCAAAGGGAGGTGCAGGTCCTGAAGCGTACAAGGAGTTTTATAATCTGTGGATGAATACATATCAGGAAACCTATGGCAGGCTGTTTAATGTGCAGTCCATTCAGCCTTCAAAAGAAATGCTTGAGAATTTCCTGCAAAGCACCAACATTTATCTCAAATTGTATAAATCATGGATGGCTGCGCTTGAAAAGATATCTGAAAAGGCAAGGGAGCTGTCAAAACACACGTCTGATCCCGAGGCATATAAGGAATTTTATAATCTCTGGGTGAATGCGTATGAAAAGGCTTTTAATGACTTCTTTGAGTCCATGCCCATGCTCGGTCCTATGAAAAATATGATTGAGCCTGTAAAGAACGCAGCCAAGATATATGCAGATACGTTTGCCACTATGTCAGGCATCTGGATGAAACCCCCATCAAGTGCAAGCCGAGCTTAAGTATATGGAAAAATCCATCACTGACCCTACTCACGAATTCTTTAACATGTGGTTAAGGACCTACGAAGCTACCTACGGCAGATTGCTCGAAATGCCTCCCATGGGACCTATGCGTGAGAAATATGAGAAGGCGATGAAGAATTTCTCTTCATCTGTCAACCTTTATGCTGCATGGATGGAATCAAGCATCAATTTCCAGAATGCATTCGTAGAAGCCATGGACAGAATGCGTGAAAAAATTCCTGCTGAGATCGAGGGCGAAGTCAGTCCTGAAATATATAAAGATTTTTATAAGTTATGGATTGAGACATACAGCGAGACATTCAAAGAATTCCTGAAATCGGGTCACTTTGCTTCTGACACTGGGAAATTCATGTCGTATCTTATGGATTTCCAGAAAAGTAACCGTGAAATGCTTGAAGAGAACTATATGAAACCTCTTGGTCTTCCTACGAGGGTAGAAATCGATGAAATAAACAGAGAAGTGTATTATCTTAAGAAAACTGTAAAGGAGCTGACCAACAGGGTAAAGGAACTATCAGAGAAACGATAGCCATGAATGGGGTTAATTTAGTAGAAAATTATGAGAAGTTCATAAAAGGAATAGGAATATTGCTTGAGCCGCCCGATATTTCGGTTGGTACCACTCCGTCGGAGTTGATATACAGCGAAGATGACATGAAACTTCTCCATTATATCCCTGTAGTAGAAAAACCATACAGGGTTCCAGTGCTCATAGTATATGCATTCGTGAACAGGTACTACATTCTGGATTTGCAGCCTGATAAAAGCGTGGTAAAGAAGCTGCTGGATGAAGGTCTTGATCTTTATATCATTGACTGGGGCTACCCATCTGGAGCAGACAAATACCTCACGCTCGATGATTATGTGAACGGCTACATAAATACTGCTGTAGATAAGATAAAAGAAAGGTCAGGATGCGATAAAGTCACGCTGTTCGGCGTATGCCAGGGAGGAACGCTTTCTGCGATGTATGCTGCTCTGTACCCTGAAAAGGTGAAAAACTTGGTTACTCTTGTGACGCCTGTAAACTTTGACACAGATAAAGGGTTACTTCACATCTGGGCAAAGAGCCTTGATGTAGATAAGATCGTGGACTACTACGGTATAGTGCCAGGTGATTTTTTGAACGTCGGTTTCCTGCTCACTGACCCGTTCAGGCTTCTGATCGACAAATATGTTGGTCTGTTCGAGCGAATCGAATGCGAACCAGATGATGCAGCGTGCAGGCATAGAAATGAAGAAACCGTCAGGAACTTTCTGCGAATGGAGAAATGGATATTCGACAGTCCTGACCAGGCAGGTGAAGCTTTCAGGCAGTTTATCAAAGACTGCTATCAGAAGAACCTCCTCATCAAGAACGAAATGATGCTGGATGGAAAGAAGATCAATTTGAAAAATATCACCATGCCTCTGCTCAACGTCATGGCAGAAACAGACCATCTCGTTCCTAACGAAGCAAGCATACCTCTGAATGAGGCTGTATCGAGCGAGGATAAAGACACGCTGATTTTTCCCACAGGGCATATAGGTATCTTTGTGGGCTCAAAATCCCAGAAAGATGTCTGCCCAAGGATTGCAGAGTGGCTAAAGCCGAGGTCTGATGGAAGCGTGGAAGAAAAATCTGAACGTAAAAGAAAGAGCCGCAAGGGGAGAATTATATGAGACTTGAAAATAAAGTTGCAATAATTACCGGTGCCGGAAGCGGCATTGGTAAAGAAACTGCGCTATTGTTCGCACAGGAAGGAGCGAACGTAGCTACAATTGGAAGGACTAAAGAGACAGTAGAGGGTGTCTGTAAAGAGATAAATGAACTGGGCAGGAGCGCGATTTTTACCTGCGGAAATATTGGTGTAAAAGGTGACGTAGAAGAACTTGTTAACGAAACTGTTAATAAATTCGGAAAGATCGATATTTTAATAAACAACGCAGGTATTAATCGCGATGCCCTTGTAACAAAAATGACAGAAGAAGAGTGGGACAGCGTTATCAATATTGACCTTAAAGGTGCTTTTAACTGTACCCGGGCAGTAGCAGGCATTATGATCAACCAGGGAAGCGGCGTGATCATCAATGCGTCCTCTGTTGTTGGTTTATATGGCAATATCGGTCAGATAAACTATGCGGCTGCAAAAGCCGGGTTGATC